>NZ_QTVB01000013.1:0-85864 GCF_003435965.1 Roseburia sp. AF42-8 | reverse complement strand
TGCATATTGTTTTCCTGCCTTTCTATCCATACCACCGGGGCGGCTGCCCCGGCAGGAACTTTTCTCTTATTATAGCACCAATCTTGTGAAATCACAATTTATTCTTGTAGCCTGCCGCTGATACCGTCTGGATTGTGCTCTTCCTTTCGTTTTTTGTTCCAACTAATTAGCCATGAACTGCTTCATGCCCTGGCTCTTGGCGCCGGGGTTGTCGTTGCCGTAACCTTCCAGCAGGTTGATAACGCCCCAGATACCGAGACCGGCACCGAGCGCGATAACGAGGGTCTGAAGAACGGTGATTGCCTGTTCAAAAAATGCCATATAGTTTGTTAGCCGGAATCTGATTAAAAAATAGGTTTGTCATGTTTCATAGGCATACAAAAGCCGGAACAATCTGCCGCCCGGTTTCCGGGGGCATGATTCCGGCTGTCCTCCTTTTTCATTATTTTTTCTCGCGATTGTCCGCTTTGTACGCCAATGGCCCATAGAGGGCAGGTGCGGCGAATAGATAAGATCACTCCCTTCTAAAGCGGAACGAAATTAAGCGCCCTTTGTGTCTACTTCATATACATCGCAGACCTCATTGGGCTTGAGTTTCAGCCTTGCAGACAAGAATGCTTCAATGTCAAAAGCGTTCTTATCATCCGCGTCGGCAGTGTACTTGAAATTGGGGTGCTTGGTGATGTCGTACTTATCCGAAAGGAAAGGACGCACACCGCGCAGCTGGAGGATACACTTGCCTCCATCCATAACAGCAAGCTCATCCTGGCTCATCAGCTCTTTCCCCAATTTTTGATAGTTGAGAGAGTGGGAAGTTTCCCGGCCACGGCTCTCTCCGGTGTTGTAGGTGTCGATGGTTTCCTTGCCCAGCACGGCAGCCAGCTCTTTGATGGTAGTCGGCTCTTTACCGCCCAGGAAGATGGAAGTATCCATGTTTCCGATAATGGTATCTGCGTTATCCTTATAGATCGCCTTGAGCTGACTCTGCGCCTGCAACACCAGACAGGCAGAAATCTCACGGCTTCGGATAGTGGCCACCAACTTTTCCAGCTTCGGAATCTGCCCGATATTGGCACACTCGTCAATGAGACAGCGCACATGGACTGGGAGCCTGCCGCCATACACATCGTCGGCTTTTTCGCAGAGCAGATTGAAAAGCTGGGTATAACACATGGAGATCAGGAAGTTAAAGCTGTCATCTGTATCACTCATAATGAGAAACAGGGCAGTTTTCCTGTCTCCCAAAGTATCCAGCTCCAGCTCGTCATAAGCCGTGACCTCACGCAACTCTGCAATGTCGAACACAGCAAGGCGAGCGCCGCAGGAAATCAAAATCGACTTGGCTGTTTTTCCGGCGGCCAGCTTATATTTCTTATACTGGCGCACCGCAAAGTGGTTTGGCTTCTCGGTTTCCAGTGCATCAAACATCAGATCCACGGGGTTTTTGAACTCCTCGTCATCCTCACGGACTTCCATAGCGTTGATGAACTCAATGAGGGTGGAGAAGTTTTGTTCCTCCACCGGAGCCTCATAATGGATATAGCCAATAAGCGCGCAGTATAACAAGGTTTCTGCTTTTACCCAGAAATCGTCTCCGGCCTTGCCTTCGCCTTTGGTATTGGCGATCAGCGTTGTTACCAGCTTCAAGATGTCCTTTTCGCTATGGATATAGGCGAAAGGGTTATAGTGCATGGACTTCTTGAAGTTGATGGTATTTAGGACCTTGATTCGGTACGGCTCATAAATGACCTTGCCGTGCTTATCCTTCATAGGCTTTCCGTCTTTCCCCAGCTTGGGTGCGCCCCTTTGGAGCATTTTTCCGCACTCCACCAAAATGGTTCCCTTCGGGTCTGTGACCACATAGGAACTGTGCATCTGCATCAGATTCGGTTTGAGCCAGAAGCGGGTCTTACCGGAACCGGAGCCGCCAATCACCAGCACATTTTTGTTTCTGGCGGTCTTTGGGTCCTTGGGGCGGCTGTTCATTGTCAGGCTCTCCGTTTTCGTCAGAATCACATTGTTCTGGAATACCGGGTCGATGTAGGGTGCAATGTCCTCATGGGTTCCCCAACGGGCGGAACCGTATTCCATGCCGTGCCTGTACTTCTTGGCGTTCTTGCTTTTCAGGTACACAGCCAGCCGCAGGCCGCCGCCGCAGCACAGGCCCACCAGCAGGTCCAGCGGGTGCAGGCTGGGCCACCAGCTGGCCAGCGCCACCGGCAGCGTGGAGAAGAACGAGAGCATTTTTGCCGAAGCGTCCGCACCCACGGCCATCCGCCACGCTTCACCGAAGTTGGTGGAGAAAAGCCCCATCAGGATATACGGCAGATTCAGCAAAATGAGCTTTTTGATGTTCAGCTGCTTTTTCATCGTTCCAGCTCCTTCCGCTTGTTCCGGTCCACGACGGCGTGTTTTACCAGTTCTTTGAACTGGCTCAGCTTTGCCAGCACGGACGGGCGCTCGGATTTCTCCGCCTTCCTGACCTTTTTCCCGGTGTACTCGGTAAAAGCAGCGGTCAGGGCATCCGCGTCCCGACCCTTGAAAAAGATCAGGTACTTGGGTGGGGAGCTGCTGCGGTCCTTCTTCACCGCATAGTCCACGCCGTATTTCCGCGCGATCTTCTCAAACTCCTTGATGGAGGGGTCGGTGATCTCGATGTTGGAAACGCCCTGATTCTGGCCGATCAGCTGTTTCACCGTCTGCTTGCCGTGGGGAATCACGGGGGTATCCCGGCTTTTCTGCTTTTGCAGCTTCTTTTCCTTGCGGTGGGCAAGGTACTTGGTGATGGCGGCTTTCATCAACCGCCCGGTAAACTTTGTTCCGCTGACTACCAGCGTCAAAGTCCTGTTTTCCACTTCCTCCTGCATAGGTCATCGCCTCCTTTCCACGGATTTTGCAGGGGTGGCACTTGATACTAAGGCGGGACCACCAGCCGCCGCAGCAGGTATTTCAGCATGGCAGGCTCCTTTCAGCGCAGCTGGTCGGAGCGGTCATAGTACAGATGGCCCTGGCGCACTTTGGCATGGCTGAGAATCTTGATGTGGCCCTTTTCCTGGTTCTCCAGGCTTTTCTGGTATCCGGCCTCCGTCAGAAACAGGCGGGTCCGTTCACCTTTCCAGCCCACCGGGGAATCGTCGGTCAGCACATCGAAGATAATCATGTGCCGGGTGTCCTCGGCAAACCGCTCCAAATCCATGTACTCATGGCCGTGGTAGTTCTGCGCCCCGGCTTTGAGGCGCATTTCCTCCATCAGCTGGCCCACGGTCTTACGCTCAGACATGGCGTGCACCTCCTTTCCCGCGTCCCTGGCCCTTCACGGCCAGGATACCGTCCAGGGTGGTGGCGGTGATCCGCAGGCGCTCGGCGGTGGCAATGTCATTCTTCACGGTCTCGTCGATGCCGTGGCCACAGACCACCAGCACATGGGACCGGCGCAGGTAGTCCCGCGCCATATCCAGCCCGTCCTTGTGCTCCTGGGGAATCTCGTCTTTGAGGAAGGTAGGCAGGAACAGCACCGGGCAGATGGGCGAATACCCGGCATCGTACACCTGACGGCAGTAGGCCGCAGCGTTCTCGGCGTTCTCATACTGGCTGTTGCTCCAGGGAGCCGTAATGTAGGCAAGAGGTCGTTTCATGGCAAAATCCTTTCTCCCGGTGTTTTCGGGCAGCAGAAAAGCGGCTGTTTACCAGCCGCCTGCGTACATATCGTGGTTAACTTGTGCGGTGTAGTGGTTGCTGATCGTGGTCGGCGCATTAAACAGCACCGCAAGCAGATACTGCTTCATGTTGCGGATTTCGGTGGTATTGTTCCGCAGGCATTCCATGACAAACTCGATGTGGGAGCAATCCAGCTTCAAAAAACGGGAGCGGACCACCTCATGGGGGAAGTCGCTGCCAGCGATCCGGGTGGTTTTCCGCTTGGCGCAGACGGTCTCCACCATCAGCTCCACAATCTCGTCCAGGTCCTCCCGGTAGGTGGTAAACTCCCGGCACAGGTGGTCATACTCGATGTTCTCCAGAATCAAATCCCGATAACTTTCCATCTCTGAGACAGACATCGCATCCCTTCCTTTCCGTTCCGGCAGCTGTGCTGCCGCTGCCTCCCGGAAGGGAATAGAATCGGTACTTGATCCATAAGTAATTGTTTTTTCTGTATTTGATTTCTCTATATTTAATTCTGCGGGCTTTTCCGTATCCGGTTTTACCATATCCGGGTTTTCCGTATCTGGTGAAGCCATATCCGGCTGGGGCGTATCCGGGTTCTTCGGCTGTGGCTGCTCATATATGACATACTCCGTATCACTGATGCGTCCCTGGCGGTCACGCAGTTTGTGCCGCACAATGTAACCGGCAGCCTCCAATTCCCGCAACGCAGCGCCTATGGCATCCACGCCCTCCTTACAAATCTTTGCAAGACCACGGGTGGTGTAATTCCAGTCCTCTGGCAAAGACAGCATCATGGAAAGCAGCCCCTTGGCTTTTAACGACAGATTTGCATTTCGTAAATGATGATTGCTCATCACGGTATAATCACGGGTCCGTTCAATGCGAAAAACGGCCATCGACCTCACTCCTTCCGAATTTTGGGTACAAAAAACCGCAATCCTCATTCCAAAGAATTGCGGTGTTCAACACTTTTCAAATTTTCTTGCATAAAACCAAAACAGCGGCTTTTGAAGACGCGCCTCTGTAAATGGCTCCTCCTGGGCGAAAGGAAGTGTTTGCATCACGCGGTCAATATCCGTTGTATCCATGTCATGCTGAGATTTGCAATCTTCCCGGATTGCTTCTTGAATTTCCTTTACCGTACACATAGTCATTCCTTTCCTTTCGTTGTATGGGTTTATGAGCGGCGGCGTTTTCCCGGTTTGAAATCGAGGATATGTCCCTCAATCACACGAGCGTAACGCTTGATCTTGATCTCCCGACGCTGCTGGCTTTGCAGGGCGGCCTGATACCTGTCCTCAGTCAAAAACAGTCGTATTTCCTCTCCAGGGCTACCGTAAGCTGTGCTGGGACGCAGGACGGAAAACTCAATCATCCAGCGGGTGTTATCCTGAAAACGCTCCACGGCAAGAATGTTGTGTCCTTTCAGCTCGCGGGCTGAAATATCCCTCATAGGCGGCTCCTTTCATCGTTCCTGATCTCTCTGGCGTTTTTTCTGCCACTGTTCCAGCAGCTTGATAATAGTTTCCTGCATCCGCTGGGGCGTATAGCTTTTAGGGAAATACTTCCGCAAGGTGTCAGAGGTAAATGTCACTCGGTCCAGATCGCTTTTCTTTTCCTCACCCATGATGACACGCATCATATCGAGGGTCAGATGCCCCTCCTGACTGTATTTCTTGAGCCGCTGGGCTTGAGAAAGAGAAGGGGTAGCCTGTTCGCTGTCCATCGCGTCCAGCAGGTCTACCTGTTCTTCCTTTTTGAGAAAGGACAGCTCATAGGCAGGGTTCAGGGCAATCTTCTTTTCATCCACCATATCCATCAATTCAGGAATCAACTCTGTCAGACGGATATAGCGCTGAATTTGATTTCGACTTTGCCCCACCTGTTCAGCCAGCAACTGGTCTGATCGCTTTTGTGTCCCAACTTGGGACACATTTTCTTTACTCGGTCTGCCAGCCTGTCTTTTCATGGCGTCCAGCTTCATCTTGTAGGCAAATGCTCTTTCACTGGGGAGCAAGCTTTCTCGCTGCAAGTTGCTGTCAACCATAATGATCGTGGCGGCATCATCATCCAAATCCCGAACAATGACCGGCATAGTCTCCTTGTCTGCCAGCTCACTGGCCCTGTGCCGCCTGTGTCCGGCTACCAGCTCATAACCGCCCTCCGGGTCTGGTCGGGCAATCGCCGGAACCAGAACGCCATACTGCTTGATACTGTCAGCGGTCTCCATCATGGCTTCGTCATCCTTGACTTTGAATGGGTGGTTCTTAAAGGGATGCAGTTCAGACAGCGGAATCTCCTGAATCTTTTCCAGCTTTGCATCCTGACGGACTTCTTCGGTGGAGAACAGATCATCTACCGAGGCCAGCTCTATTTTTTTCGCGCTGCTTTTCAAGTTTCAACACCTCCTTCGTCAGATTTCGATACCCCTCTGCCACTTTGCCGCCAGGGTCATAGGCGAAAATACTTTTTCCCTCTGCACTGATTTCCTTTGCCCGGACAGAATGGGGGATCTCTGTGCCGAATACTTTGATCTTGCTGCCATAGGTTTCCCGCAGGAGCGCGGAAATCTCTTTGGCAAAGTTGGTTCGGCTGTCCACCATCGTCAGCAGGATACCGTCAATCTGGAGCTTGGGGTTGATTTGCCTCTTTACCTTGTTTACCGTGGAGAGCAGCTGTTCCAGTCCTTTGGCGGGCAGATACTCTGCCTGAACGGGAATTATGATCCTGTTCGCAGCCGCCAGTGCGTTGACTGTGAGCATACCCAGGGAGGGCTGGCAGTCGATGAGGATATGGGAGTATTGCCCCTTCAGCGTGTCCAGATATTGCCGCAAGATAGTCTCACGACTCATGGCGTTTACCAGAGATACCTCCATACCGGATAACTGGATGTCCGCAGGCATCAGGTCTACGCCCTCTGAGTGGTGCAGGATACCCTCGCCGGGACGGAGCGGCTCATCCATCAAGATTCGACCCATAGCGTCGGACAAAGTAAAGGGCAGCTTGTCCGGTTGCGGATTTCCCAGGCTGATTGTCAGGCTCCCTTGTGGGTCTCCGTCGATCAGAAGGACTTTCTTTCCGGCCTGCGCCAGCCCGATTCCCAAGTTGGCACAGGTCGTTGTCTTGCCAACGCCGCCTTTCTGGTTGGCAATGGCGATGATCTGTGTGTTCAAATAAACCTCCTCCTTCTACAAAAAATATCCCTATTCCGAAAAATAGGGATGAAAAAAGCCGCTTACTCAAATAAATGAATAAACGGCTATGTAAGAAATATTCGATTGTAAGTAAAGTTTTATATCACTGCAAAATAACGAAGTGCATCTTTGATTGCTTCTACCTTTTCTGGTGTCGGATGTTTCCTCGGCTGTTTCAATTCTTCTACCGCATTGGGAGCATCATACATCGGCAATCCCAAATTTCGCTTTACCTCTGCGATATATGCGGTATGTACCTTGAAGCCGTATTTCGCTTCTATGTACTCCTTAATCATTTTGTAGGTCACTTTTTCTTTGGGCTTGTACGCTTCGGCTCTTTTAGCAATACTATCTACCGGAATCTTGCCCTCGCCCTCTCCAAACTCCACATCAATGTGGATATAACTGTCGGCTTTTTTGTGGGACAAAAGAACTACCGTCTCCACATGTACCGTATGGCCGAACTGGTCTACCGGCTGCACCTCCACAAGGTCATATCCATGGCTGCAAAGATATTTCAAATCCCGGGCCAGGGTTGCGGAATCACAGCTTACATAGACGATACGCTGTGGTGCCATCTCACACATCATGGCAAGGAGGGATTCCTCGCAGCCTTTGCGTGGCGGGTCCACTACGATAACTTCTGCACGGGCTTCCTCGCTATGGGCGGCACAGTATGCCGGATAGACTTCCTCTGCTTTTCCAACGAAAAATTCTGCATTGGAAATGTGATTTCGAAGGGCATTCTCTTTGGCATCTGCGATTGCCTGCGGTACAATTTCCACACCATAAACCTTCTTCGCTTTCTGTGCCAGAAATAAGGAAATGGTTCCGATACCGCAATATAAATCCCAGACCGTTTCTTCGCCGGTGAGCTTGGCATATTCCAAAGCTTTATTATAAAGCACCTCTGTCTGCACCGGATTTACCTGATAAAAAGACTGTGGGGAAATCTGAAATGAAATTGTTCCGATATAATCTGTAATATAACCCTGTCCATAGAGGGTATAAGTCTCTTCCCCTAAAATCACGTTGCCCCGGGTTTCATTGATATTTACAGTAATACTTGTCATCCCCGGCAAATCCTTTAATACTTCGATAAAACTTTCTGCATGCGGCAGCTTCTTTCCGTTGATGACAAAGCAAACCATCCACTCTCCGGTTTTCTCGCCATAACGGATTAAGATGTGGCGGACGCAGCCTTTTCCGGTTTTCTCATCATAGGCACTGACGCCATAGGATTTCATGGTGTCTAAAATAAGGGACAGGATTCTTCCGTTGCCTTCCTTTCCCAAAAGGCAGTCCTGCACCGGAATAATGTTGTGGGTTCTGGACGCAAAAAAGCCTGCCACCAGGTTGCCTTCTTTATCATAACCCACCGGAAACTGTGCTTTGTTCCGGTAGCGGTAAGGCTCCTGCATGCCAAGTGTTGGTAAGACCTTTGGATTTTCAAATCCGCCGATATGTTTTAAGTTGTTGCGTACTTTATTTTCCTTAAACTTAAGCTGGCTCCCATAAGAAAGTGCCTGAATCTGGCAGCCACCACACCGCTTATGCTCCGGGCATGGCGGGGTTGTCCGCATGGTGGATTCCTTAAGAATTTCCATCAGGCGGGCATAGCCATAAGTTTTTTTCATCTTCATGATTTTGGCACGAACCATGTCTCCCGGCAGAGCATCCTTGATAAAAAGTGTGATGCCTTCCGTTCTTCCGATACCTTCGCCGTTAGTTCCGATATCGTCAATGGTCAGTGTAACAATGTCATCTTTTTTCATATTTCTTATATACTCGATCTGCGGATGTTCGATTCAAACAGACGGTTGAATCCCTGCCACTGAGTATCTCCTTCCGGTACGTTTGCCAAAAGCTCACGCATGGTCTCCATTTTTGCATCAATATTATCTGCATAGCTTAATGCTACAGCTTCCGGTAATGCCGGCTTCTTCGGAGAACCATACTCTAACTCTCCATGATGTGCCAGAATACAGTGTTCCATCTCATGTGCCAGTTTCACCGGGAAACCATCGATGGTCTTGATGCGCTCTGCAATTTCCATGGCTCCAATCATGATATGTCCTAAAAGCTGTCCCTCATCGGTGTAATCATTTTCCGGGAAAGTAGAAAGCTCTTCTAACTTTCCGATATCGTGAAACATGGCGGCACAAACCAGTAAATCTTTATTGAGAATCTTATAGTTGTCAGCAAAATAAGCAGAAAGCTTCGTTACGCTTAAAGTATGCTCTAAAAGTCCGCCCACAAAACCGTGATGTACGCTTTTTGCTGCAGAATGGAATTTAAAACGTTTTGCAAAATCTGCATCCTCGATAAAGAAACTGCCTGCCAGTTTCTTAAGATATGGATTCTCCATCTGCTTAATATATCCAAGTAACTGCTCATACATTTCATCTACATTATATTCACTGACCGGAAGATATTCCTTTGGTTCATACTCTCCCTCGGTTGCTTTCCGGACCCTCTTTACATTTAACTGTAATGCGCCCTGAAAACTTGTGATATCTCCCACTACATTGATATAATCAAAGCGGTCAAAATCATCAATTCCCACAGAGCCCGGCTCCCAGATTTTTGCATCCAGTGTGCCTGTTTTATCCTGTAAAATCAATGCTTCATAAGGCTTACCTGCCTTCGTCAGCGCTGACTGCTTATTTTTACAAAGATAGATTTCATTTACTCTTTCGCCTTCGCGTAATGTTTCAATATAATGCATAATTTTCCTCTTTCTATTTTAGTACACCAACGGTTGCAGAACATTCGATTTCTACATAGCCTGCTGCCCCCTGGCGTTTTATGGTAATCTTTACAACATCTCCCGGAGTCTGCCCGGATAACACATTCTTATATGCCTGCGCTGTCTCTACATTTTCTCCGGCAATCTTTACGATGACATCACCGCTTTGCAAGCCTGCCGCCATCGCCGGGGAATCAATTCCCACTGATTTAATATATACGCCCTTTGGTATGTCATATTCCTTTTCAATGTCAGATGTTACAGAAGTCAGTTTCAGTCCAAGATACGGAATATCCTGTCCATTGGAAAGCTTCTCGATAATGTCTTTCAACTGGGAAACGGAAATTGCGGTCAGCGTATTCTCATCGCCGCTGCTGTAATCCTGCATAACAATTCCAACCACTTCACCAGAGAGATTGACCAGTACACCACTTCCCTGACTACTGCCCACAATATCTGTTGTCAGTACATTGTAGTTTGCATCAAAGGTGGAAATGCTGTTAGAAGTCGATGTAATATTTCCTGTCAATATGGAGAAATTCGTTCCCAGCGGACTGCCCAGTGCCAGCACAACGCTGCCCTGTGTGGTCTGAAGTGAATTTCCAAGCACTGCCACTTTAATTCTGCCCAGAGTGCTTTCTTCGATGTCGGAACGTTTTACATTTAAAATCGCAATTCCGGTATTTCCGTCATAGTTTTTAAGCTCCGCTTCTACGGTGCTGTCATCAAGGAAGGTCACATGAATGGATTTTGCTCCGCTTATGACCTTGCGCTCTGTCATAATCAGAAGCTCCTGACCGGTATCCGCAATAATGACTCCACTTGCCTGTCCCTGTCTCTCATAAGGCGTGTTAAACCAGTCCACATCACTGGTCACACCTGTCACCGTAACAATGGACTTATTTGCTTCGCTTCCAATCGCATAAAGCTTACTCTGTAATTTCTGATATTCCTCCGGTGTAAGCTCTTTTAAGCCTTCTTCTACATCCGGCTCGTCTACACCTGTCTCCGTGGAATTTGTCTCTTCTTCCGTATCCGGCTGTACCTCTTCATCTTTCGGGATGCTCACCCTGGTATCCTCCGGCTTATTCAGCCACTCTTCCATCACCGGGCGCATCCATGTAAATACAAAACAGGATACAAGTCCAAAGACAACCGCAAGCACAACCGTAAATGCCGTTTTTAAAATAATACGTCTCTTATTTAACGGCTTGTTCTTGATTTTCTCTTTGATAAATGCAAATTCCTCTTTTTCATTTTCTGACATAGGGAATCCTCTTTTCTACTGTAAATACAACCAATTTTAATTATACTTTCTATCTGCCTATGTTGCAACATTTTTTAAAAAAGAGAGCAGATACAATCAGTACCTGCCCTCTTTTAAGAGTAATGATATAAATATGTTTTCTATATAAAAGATTATTTTCCAAGAATATAGCTTTCCATCCGGCGCATGGCTTCCTCTAATTTTTCCATGGCTGCCGCATAACTGATACGGATATAGCCCTCGCCCTCTTTGCCAAAGGCAATGCCCGGTATCACGGAAAGATGTGCTTTTTTTGCCAGGTCCACGCAGAACTGCATACTATCCTGAATCTGTCCTGCCGGAATCTTTGCAAAGATATAAAAAGCTCCGTTTGGTCTTGCAATTTCAAATCCCAATGCGCTTAATTTTTCATATAGGAAATCTCTCCGTTTCTGATATTCTTTTCTCATTTCCAGTGCATCATCTATACCCGCTGTTACAGCCTCTAATGCTGCTTTCTGGGAAATGGAGCTGGTGCTGGATACCAGATACATATGTGTCTTACGAATCTCTTTAATGATGTCGGCACTTGCCAAGATAAAACCGACACGCCATCCGGTCATGGCATGGGACTTGGACAATCCATTGATTACAATGGTATTCTCCTTTGCGAATTCTGCCATGGAATGATGCGGTTCATCGCCATAGGTTAATTCGCTGTAAATCTCATCACAGATAGCCAGCATATGATGCTTTTTGATAACTTCAGCCAATGCTGCAAGCTCTTCTTTTAAATAAGTAACTCCTGTAGGATTACTCGGATAATTCAATACAATTGCTTTGATATCTCCACCATTTTCTTCAATGGCTTCTTCCAACCGCTCCGGTGTCAGCACCATTCCGGTGTCACTGGTATCTACCGTAACCGGTACTGCCCGCGCCAGACGAATCAGTGGAACATACGCCGTATAAATTGGGGATGGCACAATTACTTTGTCTCCCGGATTCAGTGCTGTTAAAATAGATGCTGCTACGCCTTCCTCTGCTCCAACCGTTGTTAAAATTTCACTGGCAGGGTCATAATTTAAATGATATTTTGTCTTCATAAACGCTGCCACGCCTTTTAGCAAATCCGGCATTCCGGCATTGGCGGTATAATGGGTAAAGTTTTCTTCAATACCTTTCATAGCTGCTTGTTTGATATGTTCCGGTGTATTAAAATCCGGCTCTCCTAATGTTAATTTCAAAATATCCGGCACATCACTGGTCTGCTCATCAAATTTACGAATCAGTGATACCTCTATTGATAAAATCTGGTCATTCAGACCATCTCTTAATGTCTGCTCCATGTTTCTCTTCCTCCCTTAGTTTACAATGTTCTTACAAGGCTTTCCTTCCAGAATATCCAGTGCATTCGTCATTGCCACATCCATCATTTTAATATGCGCTTCCTCTGTGGATGCACCCATATGCGGTGTTATCACAACCTCATCCAGTGAAAACAGCGGATCATCTGCCTCCGGCGGTTCCTCCTGCATAACATCTGTTCCATAAGATGCTACGATTTCTGTCTTTATTGCATCTATTAAATCTGCACGGTTTACAAGATAACCTCGTGATGTGTTAATTAAAATGACTCCTTTTTTCATCTGTACAAATGCTTCTTTATTGATACTTTCTTTCGTCAGCGGAGTCTGTGGCATATGCAGGGAAATAACATCACTTTCCTGCAAAATCGTCTCCCGGTCAGCAGGTATGATTCCATATTCTTTGCAGAATGACTCATCAATATGGCGGCTATAGCCTAATACTTTCATGCCAAATGCGGCAGCTTTCTTTGCCAGTTCTTTTCCGATTGCACCTAATCCTAAGATTCCCAGTGTCTTTCCGGTAAGCTCCATTCCATTTCTGTCATTCTTCCATAATTTCTGTTTTGTATTGGCGAAATGATATGGAAGTGACCTTGCGCAGCACAGCATTAACCCCATTGCCAATTCTGCTACTGCGTTGCTGTTGGTTCCCGGTGCATTGCATACATCAATGCCACGGGCTCTTGCTGCCTTAATATCTACTCTGTCATAACCAACTGCAGGTCTTGATATTACCTTTAAGCAGTCCGGAAGTTCTGCAATCACATCTTCTTTGATGAAATCTGTTCCGGAAATCAATGCATCTGCATCGGAAACAAAATCTAAAAGTTCTTCTTTGCTTAAATTTACTTTTTCACTTAATACTACTTCTGCTGCTTCTATTGCCCGCTTCCAGGTAGGATGATCCTCCGGAAGCGATGCATAGTGGCAGGTAATTGCTATTTTCATATCAATTTCCTCTATTTCTCAGTCTGAGCTTTTTTTCTTTTTCCAACGAAACGGATGATGCAGCATACGCAGATTCCAAGTAATGCAAATACTACGATAGTTCCGAATACATAGTTAAAACCGACTGCTGCATACTTGTCCAGGAAGTTACCTAAAATAGTATTTTCATAGGAATCCGGCAGATATCCGATAACGGAAATAATACCGGTTGCGGTTCCTGTCATTGCTACCGGAACGCCTGCTTCCCCCATGGTTGCATAGTATACACCGCGAACTGCATAATAAACAGTTGCTAAAGCCAGCACTACTACGATTGCAAGGATTAAGAAGTTTGGTTTTCCAGGAATTGCGATTAATGCAATACCAAAGATAATTTCAATCACAAATAAACCGATTAATGTCTTGGTATAAGAACCAACTTTATCAGAAACCTTTCCAATAATTGGTGCGGAAAAAATTCCAATTCCATAAGAACGAATGGTTGCTACGATTCCGGCTACTACCGCACCCATGCCAAATACGGTTGTAAGATATGTTGTGGTATATTCTGCTGCAACCTGTACGCTGTATGCACATAATACCAGGATTGCTACCAGCCATACGCTTGGTACTTTCAATACGTTAATGTAATCCTTAAAGGAAGTTGCAACATTTTCTTTCTTATCATCATGTGGAAGCAGGAAGAACATGAACACTCCCATAATCACATATACGATGCCATAGAAAATTAAGACATAACGTAACGGGCAGGTGGAAGAAATGTATACACCTAAAATACCAAGTGCCGCAAAGTTAATAATTAAGCCTGCTACTGCACGGATTCCTTCGCTGTAACCGAATACGGAACCCTGTTCATCCTCTGAGCCAAACAAACGGACCGCCTTTACAAAGGATACCCAGAATAATACGTTAGAAATTGCCAGGAAGAAATAAATTACTCTCAATACGGCAAACCCCGGTGAAGTTGCATACCAGAATGTTAAAATTGCCAGCAAGCCGGTGGAACCAAGTAACATTTTCCGGTTGTCAAATTTATCTGCCAGAATGCCCCCCGGAATATAAAGAATTGTTTTTGTCAAAGAATACACCGTCATCAATAAACCAATCTGTGTATTTGTAAGTCCGAAGTCAGATACCATGTTGTCATAAAATACTGTTTTTAAATATGGGACACGGTAAATTAAACCTGCTGCAAGTGTCAGGATAATAAAACCAATCCACTTTGTCATCTTATTTGATTTTGCATCACTCATAAGAAAATCTCCTTTACTTTTTATTTCTATTTACAGAGACTCCTGCAAATCCCGGGAAGCAGGAAATCTCGTAAAAGCTATTTTATTTCTGCTTTGCTAAAAGCCGTTTCTGATAACTGCGCATCACAAGACTGATGCCCCATGCAATGATTCCAAAAATAACTATAATTGCAAATATTTTTTTGAATCCTGCTTCATAGCCGTAAGCATCTAAAATATGTCCGCACCAGAGTGACATAAACATATCCGGTGTATAACCAAGCACTGCCACTACTGCCGTTGCAGTTGCTGTCATGGAAACCGGTATTCCGGTTTCTGACATTGTTGAATAATATACTCCGCGGACTCCATGGAGTACCACGCTGAACACCAGTACAAATCCCATTGCAGCATATGCAATCTTTGGTGTCTCAGGACTTAAGAAAAGTACAATGGATAAAACAATTTCTACTACGATTAACCAGGAAATCACTTTTGTGGAAGATTTCACCCGGTCTGCATAAGCGCCTGCTAACGGTGCTCCGATTACTCCACAGATATTATCCCGGATGGTTGCTATGGTTCCAACGGTAACTGCGGCGATTCCCAGTACCTGTGTCATATAAGTTGTGGTATATTCAAAAGCTACCTGCATGCTGTATGTGGTAAATATCAAAAGTGATACCATCCAGATTGCCGGTTTCTTAAAGACTGCTACATAATCTGCCCAGGTCTGATGATGGTCTGCATCTTCTTCCATATCATCTGGATATAGAAACAAAATGAGAATTCCTGTCACCAGATACAACGCTCCATAGAAAAGCAGTGCTCCTCTGATAGAGTGTGCGGTCTCTGCCATCATGGACACGCATTTTAATGCAATGAATGTTGCTATGGAACCGGTAATTCCGCGAAAGCCTTCACTTAATCCGAAGATTTTACCCTGTGCCATATTTTTACCCAGGATTCGGATACTCTTAATAAATGAGGTCCAGAAAAATACATTTACCAGTGCTAACAGTGCCTGTATCAGTTCCAAGATTCCAAAGGAAGGAAGCAGTGCATAGACACCGGTTAAAATTCCCTCTCCCAATAAGGAAAAGACAAGGCATTTCTTGGTATCCAGCCGGTCTGCTATGATTCCGCACGGAATATAAATTAACATCTTTACGCCTGCATAGAAGGAAGAAAGAATTCCAAGCTGTGTATTGGTAATATCAAGGCTTGCTACCAGCTGGTCATAGAAAACAGCCTTCAGATATGGAACTTTATAAACGGTTCCTGCAGCTAATATTAATAATATAAATACGGATGTCTGACGTTTTCTGCTTTCAGCCATTGGAATCACTCCTTTCTCGGGTTATCGCGGTGCTCGTCCAAATCTGGGTTGAAAAGAAGTTCGCTCAAGCAAGCTTGGCTCCTTCTTTTCTCCCAGATTTTTTCTCGCTACTCGCGTAAAAAAAATAGAGTTGACACAGGTTTCCCTGGTCAACTCCGTCGTTGATTTGTTCTCTTTATTTTTTTGTTGTCCTGAGCATATCACTAATTTTGTTATTCGAAAAGTGACAATTTTTACTTTTTTCATGGTTACAATTTTGTTTTTTCTATTGAAAAGGATTTTATGCGACTATATAATAAATTAACTGTATCACCTGATGCAAAGGAGAGGATTTTATGATTTATGTTAACAAGGCGGATTCGGCTCCGCTCTATCAGCAGTTATATACTTCCATCATTGAAGAAATCACTAATGGTTCCCTGCCGAAGAACTCGGCTCTTCCGCCAATCCGGACGCTTTCTGAAAAGCTTAATATCAGCCTGAACACAGTATCCAAAGCTTATCTGCAATTAACAGCAGAGGGTTATGTCCGCTCTGTTCCAGGCTCCGGTTATTATGTAGAGGATATCTCCAATACTTTCTTGGATACCCTTTCTGTTCCTCCGGTTTCCAAAAAGATAACTTCTTCTATTTCCGGACAAAATCCTGCACCAAGAGCAACTCCTGTCCGTTATGATTTTAAACATGATGTCGTATATTCCCATCTTTTTCCGTGGAAGCTATGGCGGCAGTACGTAAACAATGCTTTACTTCAGGAAGAGAATCAGCAGAAAATCCAATACGAATCCAATAAAGGAAACTATGAACTCCGTTCCAATATCTGTCATTATCTGAACCGGAACCGTGGCGTTCACTGCGACCCGGAACAGGTAATCCTTGTGCCCGGCACCCAGTATGGCATTGAAATCATCAGCCGGCTGCTCCCGGCAGAGAAGCACCGGATTGCCTATGAAGAGCCATCTCACAATGGTATCCGGAATATTTTTCTCCAGAACGGATATGAACTTTTTCCGATTCCAGTTGTTGAAAATGGCATTGATATTGACAAGCTTTTTGATTCCTGCTGTAACCTCCTTTATGTTATGCCATCCCATCAGTTTCCTACCGGCCGCACCATTCCGGTCAGCAACCGGCTGCGGCTTTTGGAGTGGGCAATCAGAAACGATGCCTACATCATAGAAAATGACTACGACAGTGAATTCCCGCATCAGACCAGACCGATTCCATCCCTGCAGTCTCTTGACCACTATGACCATGTCATTTATTTTAACACTTTCGCCAAGATACTGACTCCATCCATGCGGACGGCATTTTTTATTCTCCCATATTCTCTTTTGGATAAGTATGAGCAGATGTACCGCTATTTTAATGCGGCACTTCCTTCCTTTAACCAGATTGCCTTATCCAATTTTATTGCATCTGGTGACTTTGAGCGTCACCTGCGGAAGCTGGTTAAGATAAATGAACATAAATATAATCTTCTGCTGAAATCCATCCATACATTTCTTTCTTCCTATATGGATGTAGTAGATACGCCTGCCGGTTCCCACATTATTGTCCGGATCCGCAACTGCACCAACCAGCAAAAGCTGATCGACGCCCTGTGCGAAAAGTCCATTTCCATTTATGGTGTTCAACAGTACTTCCATACTGGAACGGCTTCCGAGGATATCTTTCTATTGGGCTTTAGTTCACTGGAAGAATCAGAAATTCCAGAAGCCTGTGAAGCACTGGCAAAGGCACTGTCCGAGTTATTATAAAATCGTGGGATCAAAATATTTATCCTGCCATTTATCCGGAAACTTATTTTCAACCGCCCTTTTCACCACAATCGGTTTGGGGTATAATAGAAGCAGTGATTTTTAGTACATTTTACGGAGAATATTTATGAATCAAAAGGTTTTAAGAACATTAGAATATAATAAAATTGTAGAGCGGCTCGCGGAGTATGCTTTCGGTGCGGATACCAAGGAACGCTGTCTTTCCCTGCTTCCTTCCACCAGCCTCTCAGAGATTACCAATGCACAGCAGCAGACTAAGGATGCCATGAACCGCAGCCTGAAAAAGGGACGGCTTGACTGCTCCGGTATCAAACCGCTTTCTTCCGCCATCCGGCGTGTGGAAATCGGCGGAACCATGAATATCGAAGAGCTTCTCGGCCTCTGTAAATTATTAGAGACTGCCCGCCGGGTCAAAGCCTATGGCAGAAAGGAACGGGAAGATTTTCCGTCTGATTCCCTGAGCGAACTTTTTGATGGTTTAGAACCTCTTAGTCCTCTTTGTGATGAGATCCGCCGCTGCATCATTTCTGTGGATGAAATCAGTGATGATGCCAGCAGTAATTTAAAATCCATCCGCCGTTCCATCCGCTCAACCGGCGACCGCATCCATGCGCAGTTAAACCAGATGTTAAATAACCAGAATGTCAGAAACTGCCTGCAGGATTTTGTCATTACCATGCGTAACGGCCGCTACTGCCTTCCGGTAAAAGCCGAAGCCAAATCCCAGATTACCGGTATGGTGCATGACCAGTCCTCCAGCGGTTCTACTCTTTTCATTGAGCCAATGGCTGTGGTAAATCTGAACAACGAATTAAAAGAATTATCCATCAAAGAGCAGGACGAAATTGCCGTTATTCTTGCCACTTTATCGGCAAAAGCAGGGGAATATATTCCTGCCATTGAAACCGATTATCAGATTTTAACAGAGCTTGATTTTATATTTGCAAAAGCAGCTTATGCCTTGGAATACAATGGAATTACACCGCATTTTAATACGGAACGGAAAATTCGTATTTTAAAGGGCAGACACCCTCTGCTGGACGCAAAAAAAGTAGTTCCTATCGACATTTCCTTAGGCAGCGATTTTGACCAGCTTGTCATTACCGGCCCGAATACCGGTGGTAAAACCGTTTCCTTAAAAACTGTGGGACTTCTCACTCTGATGGGACAGGCGGGACTTCCGATCCTTCCGGAGACCGCAGTGAGCTTGCTGTTTTTGACAATATTTTTGCAGATATTGGAGATGAACAGAGCATTGAGCAGAACTTAAGCACATTTTCTTCCCATATGACCAACATTATCCACATTTTAAAAGAAGCCAATGAACATTCCCTGGTTCTCTTTGATGAGTTATGTGCCGGAACTGACCCTACGGAGGGCGCTGCCCTGGCGGTTTCTATCTTATCTTATTTTCACAGTCGAGGCATCCGTACCATGGCGACCACCCACTACAGTGAGATTAAGATTTATGCCTTAACTACCAGTGGAATTGAAAATGCCTGCTGCGAATTTAATGTAGAGACCTTAAGTCCGACTTACCGTCTTCTCATCGGTATTCCGGGAAAAAGTAATGCCTTTGCAATTTCCAAAAAACTCGGTCTTTCCGATACTTTAATCGAGGATGCCAGAACCCGTATCAGCAGTAATGAACAGAATTTTGAAGATTTACTTTCTGACCTGGAAGCAAGCCGCATCACCATAGAGAAAGAACAGGCCGAAATCAACCGTTACAAATCAGAAATTGCTGCATTAAAACAGCAGTTAAAGAACAAGCAGGAAAAATTAGATGAAAGCCGGGATGCCATTCTTCGTAAAGCAAAAGAAGAAGCAAACCAGATTCTGCAGGAAGCCAAAGATACTGCAGATGAGGCAATCCGTAATTTCAATAAATATGGCACTACCAGACCTTCCATTCAGGAAATGGAAAAACAGCGTACCAATATCCGGGAGAAAATGGCTGCCAATGAGAAAAAGAGCTCAAAGGAAAAAGATACTGCCATCTACAATCCAAAGGTTCCAAAGAAGCTTCGTATCGGTGACAGCGTAAAAGTATTAAGTATGAATTTAACCGGAACGGTACACTCCCTGCCGAATGCAAAGGGTGACCTCTTTGTGCAGATGGGAATTCTCCGCTCCCAGGTAAACATCAAGGATTTAGTACTAATTGAAGATGCTGCTCCGGGCAGCAAGAAATATGCCAAGACCGGTGCCGGAAAGCTTAAGATGAGTAAATCCGCTTCTGTTTCCACAGAAATCAATCTGATTGGAAAAACAGTGGATGAAGCTATTGCTCTTTTGGATAAATACTTGGATGATGCTTATCTTGCACATCTTCCTTCCGTGCGCATCGTACACGGAAAAGGAACCGGTGCCCTGCGCAGTGCCGTACAGAGTCATTTGAAACGACAGTCTTATATCAAGTCCTTCCACTTAGGAGAATTTGGTGAAGGAGATGCTGGTGTTACCATTGCAGAATTTAAATAAATCAAGTATATGAACTACGTAAAACAGAAAGGAAGTTTCCTATGGCTGCAAAACAGAAAATTTTAATTGTAGATGATGATGTTAATATCGCAGAACTGATTTCCCTGTATCTCACGAAGGAATGCTTTGATACAAAGATGGTTCATGATGGGGAATCTGCTTTGAAAGAATTTGAAACCTATGCACCAAATCTGATTCTTCTTGATTTGATGCTTCCGGGCATTGATGGTTATCAGGTATGCCGTGAAATCCGGGCAAAAGCAAATGTTCCGATTATTATGTTATCTGCCAAAGGTGAAATCTTTGACAAGGTTCTCGGACTGGAGCTGGGGGCAGATGACTATATCATGAAGCCTTTTGATTCCAAAGAACTGGTTGCCAGAGTCAAGGCGGTGCTCCGCCGCTACCAGCCGGTGAAGCAGGAGCCTGTACAGCCGGATTTAAAATGTGTTACTTATCCGGATCTGGTGGTCAATCTTTCCAACTATTCCGTAGAATATTACGGCAAAACAATTGATATGCCGCCAAAGGAGTTAGAGCTTCTTTATTTTCTTGCATCCTCACCGAATCAGGTATTTACCAGAGAACAGCTTTTAGACCATATCTGGGGCTATGAATACGTAGGCGATACCAGAACCGTTGACGTTCATGTAAAAAGACTTCGTGAGAAAATTAACGATCATACCGCCTGGAGCATTTCTACGGTCTGGGGCATCGGATACAAATTCGAGGTTAAAGAATGAAGAAACGACTTTATCTGAAGCTGCTGATTGGATATGTGATTTTTGGCATTCTCGGCTTTATTCTCGTATCCACCTTCAGCTCCCACTATACTTATGAATATATTGAAGATACCGAAGTTGACCGGCTTTACAAGGAAGCCAATATGATTGCATCTACCTATGCTTCAAACTATTTCAATGAAGATATTACGGTAGATGACTTGCATGACAGTCTTGCCACCCTTAGCACTTATCTTTCTTCAGAAATATGGGTCATGAATACAGATGGTGATATTCTGATTAACTCCAATGCATCTGTGGACATGGACCACCTGACACACATTGACGGATTTAATGTGGCAGATTTTGGCAGCAAATATTACACCACCGGTTCTTTTTATAATTATTATGACGATACGCATCTTACGGTATTTTCGCCGATTACGATTAATTACAAGGTGCGTGGATATGTGCTGATTCACCAGCCGCTTTCCGTAATCACGCACCATCATGCACATTTACTGAATATTATGTACCTGACTCTGCTTCTGATTTTTATCTGTGCAACCCTGTTACTGATTATCATTGGCTTCGAGGTCTACATCCCAATCCGCAAAATGATTAAGGGTGCTGATGCTTTTGCCGAGGGCAATTTCAGTTATAAAATTCCGGTACATAAAAATGATGAAATCGGCTATCTTGCCGCTTCTCTAAATTATATGGCAAACGAGCTGAATACCCTGGAGGATGACCAGCGTAAATTTATTTCCAATGTCTCCCATGATTTCCGTTCTCCGCTTACTTCCATCAAAGGTTATGTGGAAGCCATGTTAGACGGAACGATTCCACCGGAGATGCAGGAAAAATATTTAAATATCATTGTTTTCGAGACAGACCGTTTGTCCAAGCTCACCCAGAGCCTCTTAGAGTTAAATAAATACGGCAGCCACGGCACAATGTTAGACGTCAGCGAATTTGACATTAACCAGTTAATTAAAATGACCTGTCTTACCTTTGAGGGAACCTGCAAAGCCAAACGGATTTCCTTCCACCTGATTCTTGCCGGTAAAACACTTTATGTAAAAGCGGATATGAGCAAGATTCAGCAGGTGGTTTATAATCTGATTGACAATGCCATCAAGTTCAGCCACCATGATTCTGAAATCACCATTGAGACCACCAAGAAAAGCGAAAAAGTATTTGTTTCTGTCAAGGATACCGGCATCGGAATTCCAAAAGACAGCCAGAACAAAATTTTTGAGCGTTTCTACAAAACCGACCTGTCCCGTGGAAAGGACAAGAAGGGTTCCGGTCTTGGACTCTCTATCGTAAAAGAAATTATTCAGGCACATGATGAAAATATCAACGTCATCAGTACCGAAGGAGTCGGCACCGAATTTATCTTCACCCTGCCGGCAGCCCAGCGGGAAGAATTGTAACGCCAGTTATAACCTACAGAACCCGCCACCGGCAGCTTCTTACAAATTATAAGCGCTTAGCAACTACGAAAAACACCCTTTGTGAGTTTCCCGCTACTCAAGTAAATTGAAAACAGCAGCTTATGAACTTTATTCTGTTCATTGGCTGCTGTTTTTCTCTGCATACTTCTATGATTTACTTTCCAGTTGGTGCTTCATTTTTCCCTCGGAGATTTATTTTCCGCTCGGAAGATATGGGCGCAGACATCCTGCCATCTGTGAGATTGGCATGGACTGTAAGAATACACGACCCGGTCCGGTTACTACGGTATTGAATACTCCCTCTCCACCAAACATGATATTCTTAAGGCCAGGTACGGTCTGTATGTCGATAGAACAGGAAGAATCCATTGCTGCAAGATATCCTGTGTCTACGATAATTGACTGGCCAGGCTGAAGCATATACTCTTTGATATAGCCGTCAAATTCAACAAATGCCATTCCCTGTCCAGAAAGTCTCTGCATAATAAATCCTTCTCCGCCAAAGAAACCAGCTCCTACTCTCTTCTGGAAAAATACGGACAATTCAACTCCTGAAGTAGATGCTAAAAATGCTGACTTCTGACATACAATATCTGAACCTGGCTGAATCTCAAATGCCCGGATACATCCCGGAAAACTGGATGCAAATGCAATGGTTCCCTGACCATTCATTGCAGTGTATGTATTTACAAACATACTCTCTCCACTAACCATTCTTCCAAATATTTTTCCAATTCCGCCGCCAACAGTATTCATCTGCATATTCGGAGACATCCAGGACATTGCTCCCTTTTCGGTAATCATCATTTCGCCTGACTCTAATTCACAGACTACAACCGGCATTGGTTCGCCTTCAATATTAAATCTCATTTCTAAACCCTCCTGCTGATTTGCATAACATTTTCATGAACCTTCTTCATTATAACAATATAGGAGTGGTCTGCCAATATATTCTATTAATTTTTTATCCGTTTTCTGCATCCAAAATAAATAGCTCCTATGCCACTGCACAGTGCCAGTAAAAACCAGATGCCAACCGGAGTCATGTCTCCTGTTTTCACGGTTGCGGTCTGTGATGTGTTTCCTGCGGTGGTATTTCCTGTTGTACTATTTCCTGCAGTACCGCTTCCTGTTGTGCCGTTGCCGTTTCCTGCTGTGCTGCTTCCTGCCGCACCATTTCCTGTTGTTCCGCTTCCCGGCGTTGTTGTACCTGATGAAGTTCCGGCTTCAAATACCAGTGCATATGCCGAAAATTTATCCGTTGCAAAGGTTATGGTTCCACTTGTTGCATCATACGTTGCAGGAAGTTTTTCATAGGCACCATCATGCTCTCGAATCACATAATATGTTCCCTGCTGGTTCTTCATCTCATCTTTTACCTGAAGGGTTACATTTAATTTCGCATTTAAATCGGTCAACTGCGTTTCCCATGCATCGTTGGAATTTCCTTTGTTTACGACCTGGAATAAATCCATGGAAAGATAGCTTTGAATCTCTCCATTTCCTGCCTGTGCCTGCATGCCACCCTGTATCTGATTCAGTTCTGTTCCACTGATATCTGCAATATTTAACTGAAGATTTCCGGAACCAATAATGTTTTCTGCATTTCCAAGGGTTGCACCGTCTACTTTTGTACTTGCCGTATTTACTTTATCCTCTGACTTTGTAAATAATGCACTCAGATGTAAATCTGTTGCAGGCATATCCAATACAAAGGTACCTACCTGTGAATCTACTGCTGTCAGCTTTCCACCATTTAAAGATGCGCTTAATAACTGATAACCATAATCCGGTGTAAACTTAATGGTTACTTTGGTGCCTGCTTTAAATTCGGCATAGCCAAAGTCTCCATCCAGTCTTGTGGATGCATCTGCTATATTTCCACCTGCCAGTTCTGCTGCATTTACTATAGTTCCATCCTCTAACTGTGCACTGATTATTTCCACGCTTCCATGTTCAATAACGCAGTCATTTCCAAATCCATGCTGTTCTGCTACTGTAAGGAATGGTGCCCATACGATATTATAATTACGGCTGCTGCTCGTAGTCAGTGCCACTTCAATCTGATAAGAATCTGCCGGAGCCACTTCAAATTCCAGATTGTCTGTCGTTCCACCTAATGGAATTGCTGTTCCATTTACCATAATGGATGCAAATGCATAACCAAAATCTGCTGCAATTGCCACTCTGTGTTGCTGCGTCTTATCTCCAGCAAAGCTGCCCGATATATTCGTTCCCATTCCGGAACCAATCCTCATGCCATCTATCTGTAAGTCTCCAATTGCTCCTCCCACTGCAGTTGCTGTAACTGCAATTGTTTCTCCGGATGCCGGACCCGTTGTGGAACCACCGCCTCCGGATGCTGCAGTACGAAATTCCAGAATCAGTTCCACCTGCTCTGAGGTGCTTACAGAAAATGCCTGTCCGCTCTCTGATGTAAGTATATTCTTGTCAAGGCTTGCATCCTGTGCACCATTTTTATTCACCTGACAGTGATTGATTATTGTATCCGTTCCACATACTACTTTAAAATGTACCGTATGATCAAGACTATCATCCGGTCTGTTTATTTCTATTGGTGTATCATCATATGCAGTCTGGTTTACTTCTGTCCACTCAGCCGCCGTATCCCATTTATAATACACGGTTCCGGTCGCTGTGCTGTCCTGTCTTGCAATTCTGACCACTGCTTTCTGTCCATCAGCTTTTACAATCATGCCGGCACTTCCCATAAATAATGAAAATACCATAAAAAAGCTTAACAACCAGGAAATTTTCTTTCGCATCTTCATTTTTTTCTCCTTTACTTTCTTCTATAACTGCCACTTCCACCGCACACGTTACAGGCTCCGCAGCCTCCCAGTACCACCAGCACGAGCAGACAAAGCAATCCTCTAATGGATTTTTTTCTCACGTTTTTTCTCCTTCCCTTTCCATCCTTTAACTATATGTAATATACGCTTTTCCCATCTGTTTTGATAAGTTTACATTTGTCTCATTTTAGGGATTTTCCACGATTTATGGCTGTTTCCAGCTATAATAAAACTGAAGAAGCCCAATTCTCGACTTCGTCTCTGTCTTTTCATTTAAAGATGCCATATAACGGTACAATGCTGCTCTTGAAATATATAGCTGCTCTGCTATTACCTGCGCACTTTCATCAGAAGAAAGCAATAACCTTAACACATCCTGCTCCCTGTTTGTAAGTGCATAATTCTTCACAAACGCCTGAAATTTATCCTCCAAAAATTTTTCACGTTCTTTTTCCAGCATTTTCGCCATATTTTCTTCCTGTATATCCATACGAAACTGTACCATATACAAATATACCAGCATACTGATAACTGCAAATAAAATCAATGCTATGATGCTGATGCGCATTCCATCCCCGGTCTCTATCAGCATCAGGGAAATAGTTCCTGTAATCCCGACACAGATATTATTTGTTGCCCTTCCAAGTCCAGCCCATAACTCCGGTACTTTCATATAA
This sequence comes from Roseburia sp. AF42-8, assembly GCF_003435965.1. Lineage (NCBI taxonomy): Bacteria > Bacillati > Bacillota > Clostridia > Lachnospirales > Lachnospiraceae > Roseburia > Roseburia sp. AF42-8. The sequence goes on along the minus strand of NZ_QTVB01000013.1, from coordinate 60,183 downwards.
TAGGAAAGGTCCATAAAACTGGTGGTAAAATATACCACAAAGAAGCCTGCGGACAAATAGAACACAATAAGACCCGCCATAAATGGTCCGCCCCAGACTATTATCACTACACACATTGTTGAAAGCAGTGTCACACAGTACATCATAATCTGCATAAATCTATGCTCTTTTATATCAAAAAGCACTCCTGCCAACAGTCCGCTTACCGCAAGCAATAATCTCGGCCACTGACCAATATCTACACTTCCACCTGCATGTACTAAAGTTACTGCATTGTCCAGACTGGAAAAAATGCATGTCATAAGAACCACTATCGAAATCAAAAGCAGTGCCGCAAGCATCGGATGCCGGAGGCTTCGCCTGTTATTCTTCCGGATATCAGTATCTGAATCTGACCCTGAATCCTCTGCTCCTACTACCCCCCGGCTGCATTCCAGACTCAGTCTGCGAATCAGCAATACCATTGCCGCCAGAAAAACGGAAAGTGCAACAGACTCTACAGTGCTGTTATGTATCAGATTATTACCGATAAACTGAAGCAATAATCCAAAGGCATATCCAAATCCAACGGTTTGTGCAAGTCCTTTTTCTGTCGAAAGGCTTACCACAGCATAATAATGTACAGCACTTCCAATCATGCCATATAAAATATAAAGCAGGAATCCGGATAAAAGCATACTTCGATAGGACAAATGCTCCTGAATTACGAAAATGCAGATGATTCCTGCTATCGGCAATAAATATAAACCTATCTCCCGCATCTTCTGGTTAAAATAACGGTTAATGCATGGGAATAACAGGAATCCTATTACGCTGATTCCCAGCACATAGTTCTGTGCCCTTACTACTCCTGCGGAATCTGTTGCATAGCGTATCATATTGTCAAACAGATACTCCGAGCCTAAAAATATATAATTGAAAATAGCCAGCACTGCTATGATTCGAATTCTTTCTAGTTTCATAAATTGTCTCATTGTCTGTTCCCTGCTCCATTCTTTTGTCTTAATTTCATTATATACAATTGTCTCTTTCCATCAAGTTGACAAATGTCTCATTTCCTGTAAACAAGCAAAAAAAGAGCCAGGACACGAATGTCCTGACTCTTTTTTGATTCATATAAAACGATGTTAATTATACTAACTCGATAAGAACTTCTAAAGCTCCGTCACCTTTACGCTGACCAATCTTTACAATTCTTGTGTAACCACCGTTACGATCTGCATACTTAGGTGCGATTTCGTCGAATAATTTTGCAACTAAATCAACTTTCTTTGTATTTTTCTTCTTTCCTGCTGCTTCTGTAGGAACTTCAGTTACAGGATAAAGAACTTTTAACATCTCTCTTCTTGCATGAAGACGGGAAGGATTATCCTTCTTGATTGTTTTTTCAACTTCGTCATATACAGTAACCTTCTTACCATCTACAACTTCTTTTACTCTCTTGCCGTCTTTGTCTTTTCTTGCAACTTTAGCTTTTACAGTAACTTCTTCGAAGTTATCTTTCTCGCGAACTGCCATTGCAATAAGACCTTCTGCAATTTTACGGATTTCTTTTGCTTTTGCTTCTGTGGTAACAATTTTACCATTGTTTAATAATGCTGTTACCTGATTTCTCAGTAATGCTTTTCTCTGGGAAGATGTTCTTCCTAATTTTCTATACTTTGCCATTTTTATTCCTCCATTTGTGGTACATCCGGCCATGCTCATCGGACTTACTTACCGAATGCTTGTTTTGTGCCACTCATGAACCAACATCACCACGCTCGTCGGACTTACTGGTGCTGCTGCACTGAGTTATCTTAAACCTCGTCGCCCTGATTGAGCTGAAGGCCTAATTCTTTTAATTTTGCTAATACTTCTTCCAAAGACTTACGTCCAAGGTTACGAACTTTCATCATATCTTCCGGTGTACGGTTTGTAAGTTCTTCAACAGTATTGATACCTGCTCTCTTCAAGCAGTTGTAAGAACGTACGGATAACTCCAGTTCGTCAATGTTCATCTCAAGAACTTTTTCCTTCGCATTGTCTTCTTTCTCAATCATGACTTCTGCTGTCTTAGCATTCTCGGAAAGGTCAATGAAAAGACTTAAGTGCTCGCTTAATACCTTTGCAGCTAAGCTGACTGCTTCATCTGGAGCAAGTGTTCCATTGGTATATACATCAAGTGTCAGTTTATCGTAATCGGTAATCTGACCCACACGGGTATTCTGAATGGATAAGTTCACACGCTCTACCGGCGTATAGATAGAATCTACTGCGATTACACCAATTGGTAAATCTGCATCTTTGTTCTTATCTGCGCTGACATAACCTCTACCTTTGGTAATGGTTAATTCCATGTATAATTTGGAATCAGCACCGCCGTTTAAGTGTGCAATTACTAAATCCGGATTCATGATCTGAATATCCTGATCTACCTGAATATCTGCTGCTGTAACAACGCCTTCACCACTGAACTCAATGTAAGCTACCTTAGGCTCATCATCAGCGCTGTTATTACGGATTGCAAGCTCTTTGATGTTCATAATGATTTCAGTAACATCTTCCTTTACGCCAGGAATAGAACTGAACTCATGAAGTACACCATCGATTTTAACCTGACTTACTGCTGCACCTGGCAGGGATGACAACATGATTCTTCTTAAAGAATTACCAAGTGTTGTACCATATCCTCTTTCCAAAGGTTCGCATACGAATCTTCCATATCTTTTGTCTTCAGAAATTTCAGCAATTTCAATTGTTGGTTTTTGAAAATCGAACACTACAAAGCCCCTCCTTCTTTCGGGTAATTTGTTTCTTCTTTCAGCCCGCTAGTTTATGATTATTTAGAATACAACTCGACGATAAGCATCTCGTCTACTGGTACATCAATCATTTCTCTGGAAGGTAACTCTTTTACGGTTCCCTGCATTTTCTCTGCATCAACATCAAGCCATTCCGGAACTAATCTGCCGCCAGCTACTTCTACGACATCTTTCATTCTCTGGGAATTTTTACGGCTCTCTTTGATTTCGATTACATCGCCAGCTTTTACCAGGTAAGAAGGAATGTTAACTAACTTTCCGTTAACTGTAACGAATTTGTGGTCAACGATCTGTCTTGCTTCTCTTCTGGTTCTTGCAAATCCAAGACGGAAGATAACATTATCAAGACGGCTCTCTAAGATAGTCATCAGGTTTGTACCTGTCATACCTTTCATCTGGTCTGCTTTATCATAATAGTTACGGAATGGTTTCTCTAATACTCCGTAAATGAATTTTGCTTTCTGTTTTTCGCGAAGCTGAAGGCCATACTCAGATACCTTCTTGTTCGCTCTCTTTAATTCTCTGTTAGATTTTTTATCATATCCCAAATAACTTGGCTCTAAACCAAGAGATCTGCATCTTTTCAGAACAGGAACTTTATTTACTGCCATTTTAGATATCCCTCCTAATTATACTCTACGACGTTTGGTGGACGACATCCATTATGAGGAACTGGAGTTACGTCACGAATAGAAAGAACTTCAAGTCCGGCTGCCTGAAGGGCACGGATTGCTGCTTCTCTTCCTGATCCTGGTCCTTTAACCATAACATCAACTGTTTTTAATCCATGTATAAGAGCTGCTTTTGTAGCAGTTTCTGCTGCCATCTGTGCAGCATATGGAGTAGATTTCTTTGAACCTCTAAATCCAAGACCACCGGCACTTGCCCATGATAATGCATTACCTTCAGCATCTGTTAATGTAACGATGGTGTTATTGAAGGATGCCTGAATATGTGCCTGTCCATGTTCAACGTTTTTTCTTACACGCTTTTTTGTCACTTTTTTTGTAACTTTAGCCATATCTAAACTAACCTACTTTCTTAAATTTAAAATTATAAAGTTGCCAAGAATTATTTCTTCTTGTTTGCAACAGTTCTCTTAGGACCTTTTCTTGTTCTTGCATTGGTCTTTGTTTTCTGACCACGAACTGGAAGTCCTTTTCTATGACGGATTCCACGATAGCATCCGATTTCCTGTAATCTCTTGATATCAAGAGCTGTCTGACGTCTTAAGTCACCTTCTACAACCTGAGTCTCATCGATTACTGCACTAATTCTTTTTACCTCGTCGTCAGTTAAGTCTCTGCAACGGGTATCAGGATTAACGTTTGCCTCAGCAAGGATACGGTCAGCACTAACTCTGCCGATTCCATAGATATAAGTCAAACCAATCTCAACACGTTTTTCTCTTGGTAAATCTACACCTGCAATACGAGCCATGTGTGTTTACACCTCCATATAGATTTCTTTGTTAATAGTAAGGAATTCCAAAGACCCATGCAGCTGCGGTTTCCCGCCCTGAAATGTGTGCATACACCTTTTTCTTCCTATAGTAATGATTGCTTAGCAATCCCAGCCACAATCTGCTGCATCCTCTCGGTATGTAAGGACTGCGCAACAGACCACGCGCGTTCGCGTTATATTATGAACAGCACATTCTCATGCGCTGCAGCCGCACATAATTTTTCAAACAAAGTGGAAATTAACCCTGTCTCTGTTTGTGCTTAGGGTTTTCACAGATGATTCTGATGCTTCCCTTTCTTTTGATAACTTTGCACTTCTCGCAAATAGGTTTAACTGATGATCTTACCTTCACAGCATAATCCTCCTTTCTACTTGCCTGCGCCCCGGAAAACCTGTTTCCATGGGTATTTCTCTTTTCTTTCTGCTAAACAGCATAATATGCCCTTGTTTTCACAAAAGCGTCCATTTAGCATTTTAGCATAGAGAATCCGAAAAATCAACTACTTTTCTCGAATTTTCTCCTTATTTATCTCTCCAGATAATTCTGCCCTTTGTCAGATCATATGGAGACATCTCAATCGTAACCTTATCACCTGGTAAGATACGAATGAAATTCATTCTTAATTTGCCGCTGATATGCGCCAGTACCTGATGGCCATTCTCAAGCTGCACCTGAAACATTGCGTTTGGAAGCTTTTCCAAAATTGTTCCTTCTACTTCAATTACATCTGCCTTTGACATTTTCTTTCCTCCTGCTAAATCAATCTTTTCTGGTTAATATATATTGCTCATAAGCCTTAATCAGCTTTGCTGCTTTTGCATTTTCTGTAAGCCCCGGGTTATTTACTGCTTCTAAGACTTCCTGCGGAAGCTTTTTTACAAGCTGTACATGTTTGTAGCTTTTCTTTCTCGGCCGGTCACAGGTTCTTGTGGTTCCATTTACAAGATAGACGAATTTTTCATCCTGTGACTGCACTACATAGTACTGATTCCGGTCGTGACCTGCCTTTACTCTTGCCAGATACATTCTCTTTCCTCCTCTGTCAATGTAAGGATTTCCGGTCTTCCTTCTGTAATCAAAATGGTGTTTTCATAATGTGCAGATAAGGAACCATCGTAGGTTACTACTGTCCATTCATCATCCATCCATTCCACATCCGGGCTTCCGGCATTTATCATCGGCTCAACTGCCAATGTCATTCCTGCCTTCAGCTTCAGTCCTCTTCTCCACTGACGGAAATTCGGAATCTCCGGTTCCTCATGAAGATGGGTTCCAATGCCATGCCCTACCAGATCATATACAACTCCGTAGCCGTAACTTTCTGCATAATCTCCAATTGCTCCTGAGATTTCATAAAGCCTTCTTCCGGCTCTTGCATACTGCATTCCCTGGAAAAAGCTTTCCCGGGTTCTTTCTATTAAAAGAGCAGCCTCTTTACTGATTTCACCAACTCCATGGGTTCTTGCCGCATCGGAATGATATCCCTTATAGATAAGACCAGTATCAAGGCTTACGATATCGCCTTCCTTAATAATATGGTCTTTTCTTGGAATTCCATGAACAACTTCGTCGTTGACCGATACACAGACGGATGCCGGATAGCCCTGATAATTCAGGAAATTCGGTTCGCAGCCAAGGCTGCGGATGGTCTCTTCTCCGATTTTATCAATCTCCCATGTGCTGATTCCAGGTTTGATTGCACGTTCCAGTTCCTGATGTACTTTAGCAAGATACTTTCCTGCCTGACGCATCAGCTCTATTTCTTCTGCTGATTTAATCGTAACCGACATTATTTACGCTCCTAAGATTGTAACGATGGCTTTGAATACTTCATCCATCGGCTGTGTTCCGTCTACAGATTTTAAAATGCCCTGATTCTTATAATAATCAATCAATGGCTGTGTCTGCTCATGATATACTTTTAATCTCTTCTGAACTGTCTCTGGCTTATCATCTTCACGCAATACGATTTCGCTGCCACAACGGTCACAGATTCCTTCTACCTTTGGTGGAATGGAAATAAGATGATAGGTTGCTCCACAATTTAAGCAGGCTCTTCTGCCGCTCATACGATTTACGATATTTTCGTCTGGAACATCTACATCAATTGCATAGTCCATCTTCTCGTTTATTTTACCAAGTGCTGCATCCAATGCTTCTGCCTGAGGAATGGTTCTTGGAAAACCGTCCAGTACGAAGCCGTTCTTGCAGTCATCCTGCTGTATTCTGTCCATTACCAGATCACAGGTTAATTCATCCGGAACTAAAGCTCCCTGGTCCATATACTGTTTTGCTTTCTTGCCTAATTCTGTTCCGTTTTTGATATTTGCACGGAAAATATCTCCTGTTGAGATGTGTGGAATAGAATATTTATCTGCAATCTGTTTTGCCTGTGTACCTTTACCAGCACCCGGCGCTCCTAACATAATAATTTTCATATAAAGAAAACCTCCTGTTTACCTTCTTCTTTGCAAGCTAATCTGCTTTTTCTTCTATAAACAACTTTAGTGCACCACAGGAGACGCTGCATTTGCAGCACCCCCTTCTGGTACACATTAGTCATTCAAAAATCCTTTATAGTAACGAACTAACATCTGGGATTCGATCTGTTTAATTGTCTCGATAACAACACCTACGATAATGATGATAGATGTTCCACCGAAAGATACGTTTGCTTTAAATACTCCATTGAAGAAGATTGGAATAACTGCAACAATGGATAAGCCTGCCGCACCGATAAAGACAATGTAATTTAAAATCCGATTCAGATAATCGCTGGTTGGTTTTCCAGGTCTGATACCCGGGATAAATCCACCCTGTCTCTTCATGTTGTTCGCAATCTCCAGCGGATTGAATGTAATGGATGTATAGAAGTATGCAAATGCAATAATCAATACAAGATATACAGCCAAACCAATGCTGTAGATTGGCTCCTGTGGGTTGCACCAGTTAGACTGGGATAATCCCTTTAAAATCTTACTGCCAATTCCTGTTCCATTGCCCTTTCCTAAGAGAGACGCAATAACAACCGGGAACTGCATTAAAGACTGTGCGAAGATAACCGGGATAACTCCACCGGTATTTACTTTCAGAGGAATATGCGTAGACTGACCGCCTACCTGTTTTCTTCCCTGAATTTTCTTCGAATATTGTACCGGAATCTTTCTCTGAGCTGCCTGAAGTACAACGACAAAGACAACGGTTACTAAAATGATTGCTGCGATAATTACTACTGCAAGAACTGCTTTTGCAGGAATCTTTCCTTTTACAAACTGCTCATACAGTGTTCCAAAATCGCTAGGAATTCGTGAAATAATGTTGATTACAAGTACGATAGAAATACCGTTTCCAACACCCTTTTCCGTAATTCTCTCACCAATCCACATAAGTACTGCAGAACCTGCTGTCAAGGTTACAATTACCTGAAGAACCGTAAGCCATCCTTTATCGGTCAGATAACCGCTTCTGGAGAATCCGATTGCCATTGCAATTGCTTCGATTAAAGCCAGAGCAACAGTCACATAACGTGTAATCTCTGCAATTTTCTTTCTTCCTTCTTCACCGTCACGCTGCATCTCTTCCAGTTTTGGAATTGCAATCGTCAACAGCTGCATGATGATGGAAGATGTGATATATGGTGTGATATTCAATGCAAAGACGGACATCTGTAAGAATGAACCGCCTGTTACTGCATCGAAAAAGTTAAACGCATCACTACTCTGATTAGCAAACCAGTCTGCAAACACATTCCGGTCAACACCCGGAATCGGTAACTGTGAACCGATTCGGATGATAATCAGCATAAAAAAGGTAAATAAAATTCTATTTCTAATATCTTTTACTTTAAATGCGTTACGAACTGTATCAAACATTAGATCACCTCAGCTTTTCCACCAAGAGCCTCGATTTTTTCTTTTGCGCTTGCGCTGAATGCATTAGCCTGAACTGTGAGCTTCTTAGTAAGTTCGCCGTTTCCAAGGATCTTAACTCCATCTCTTGGATTCTTTACGATACCTTTTTCCAGTAAAGTTTCAACAGATACTACTGCATCGTTGTCAAATACTTCAAGAGCAGATACATTGATTCCAACGATAGTCTTGGAATTAATACATTTGAAACCTCTCTTCGGTAATCTTCTGTATAAAGGCATCTGGCCACCTTCAAAGCCTGGTCTTGGAGCTCCGGAACGAGCTTTCTGTCCCTTGTGTCCTTTACCAGCGGTCTTACCGTTTCCTGAACCGTGACCACGGCCTCTTCTGAAATTATCACTATGCTTAGAACCTAATGCCGGCTGTAAATTGGATAAATCCATTTCTGGCACCTCCTTATCTCTATAATTAGATTTCTTCTACTTTCACTAAATGTCTTACCTGCTGAATCATTCCTCTAACAGCTTTGTTATCCGGACGTTCAACTGATGCGCCAATTTTCTTAAGACCTAATGCTTCTACTGTCTTTTTATTCTTTGGCACTGCACCGATAGTAGATTTTACGAGTGTAATTTTTAAATTTGCCATTTCTTATTCCTCCTTAACCTACTACTTCTTCTACAGATAATCCACGAAGTTTTGCAACTTCTTCCGGGGATTTCAGTTTGCTTAAAGCATCGATAGTAGCAAGTACTACGTTCTGCTTATTGTTGGAACCAAGAGATTTTGTACGAATATTCTCGATTCCTGCCAGCTCACATACGTTACGAGCCGGACCGCCTGCGATAACACCGGTACCTTCTGGAGCTCTCTTTAATAAAACAGATGCACCAGTATGTTTTCCGCTGATATCATGAGTAATACTATTGTTCTCATCTAATTTTACAGTGATAAGTTTTTTCATAGCATCTTCTTTTCCTTTGCGGATTGCTTCAGGAATTTCAGTTGCTTTTCCAAGTCCTGCGCCCACATGACCATTGCCGTCACCAACAACAACAAGAGCTGTGAAACGCATGTTACGTCCACCTTTTACAACTTTCGTAACGCGCTTGATTGATACCACTTTTTCTGTTAATTCTAATTGACTAGCATCAATAATTGTACGTTTCATGTACTGTTTTCCTCCTTATTAGAATTCTAATCCAGCTTCTCTTGCTGCGTCAGCTAATGCTTTTACTTTTCCGGAATATATGAAACCGCCTCTATCAAAGACAACTGTTGTAATACCTTTTTCTAATGCTTTCTTTGCAATTGCAGTACCAACCTGTGCTGCTGCATCAACGTTATTAGTCTTCTCGCAAGCTGCTTTTACATCTTTATCCATTGTAGATGCTGCTACGAGGGTATTGCCAACTGTATCGTCAATAATCTGAGCGTACATATGATTATTACTTCTAAACACAGCTAAACGTGGTCTCTCTGCTGTTCCAGCCAGGCGATTACGCAGTCTTCTATGTTTATTTTCACGAGCTGCTGTTCTTGATTCTTTATTAACCATCTCTCGTCACTCCTTTAATTATTTCTTACCAGTTTTACCAACTTTACGTCTAATAACTTCATCAGCATATTTGATACCTTTTCCTTTGTAAGGTTCAGGTCTTCTCTTATCTCTGATTTCAGCTGCGTACTGGCCAACTTTTTCTTTATCGATACCTTTGATGATAATCTTGTTACCATCTACTGTAGACTCTAATCCTTCTGGATCTTCCATCTCTACCGGATGAGAATATCCAAGGTTTAATGTAAGTTTCTTTCCTGCTTTAGATGCTCTGTAACCTACACCATTTACTTCAAGTTCTTTGGTAAATCCATCTGTTACACCAACAACCATGTTGTGAATCAGTGTTCTTGTTAATCCGTGTAAGGATTTCATTTTCTTCAAATCATTTGGTCTTGTAACGGTTACTTCAGAACCTTCTACTTTGATTTCCATCTCGGATGGTAATACTCTGCTTAATGTTCCTTTTGGACCCTTTACAGTCACCTGATTATTTTCTGCTAATTCCACAGTAACACCTGCTGGAATTGCGATTGGCATTCTTCCAATTCGTGACATGCCCGTACCTCCTGTATAATTTGTGGTTTATTGTTACCTGCGCTATGCCTTAAGAATATACTCTTAAGGTAGTTCTGCTCGCTAACTTCGCACCGCACCCCAAAGGGCTTGCGCTCAGTAATCTCACAGAACGGCTTTCACACTAGCCTCAATCTTCGCCTGCGGCTCGATTTCATCAAGTGTTCAATGCCTACCAAACAAATGCTAATACTTCGCCACCAACCTGAAGCTTTCTAGCCTCTTTGTCAGTGATGATTCCCTGGTTTGTGGAAAGAATTGCGATTCCAAGTCCACCAAGTACCTTAGGAAGATTATCTTTACCAGCGTATACACGAAGTCCTGGTTTAGAAATTCTCTTCAGTCCGGTAATAATCTTTTCATTCTTATCTGCACCATATTTTAAGGTTACACGAATGGTCTTAAAGATTCCATCTTCAATGATGTCATATTTTGCAATGTATCCTTCTCTTACTAAAATGTCTGCGATTGCCACTTTGATTTTAGAAGCCGGGATATCAACTGTATCATGTTTTGCAGTGTTTGCATTACGGATTCTTGTAAGCATATCTGCAATTGGATCACTTGTCATTGTCATGATGTGTCTGCCTCCTATTATTCTTCTCTTTCTTTGTTGTAGATGTTCTCTGTCAAGTTCGACCTACGCCACAAGGGCTTCGGTCTCACTCAATTTAAGAGAATGGCTTTACAGCCTACCAGCTTGCTTTCTTTACGCCCGGAATCTGACCTTTGTAAGCCAGTTCACGGAAGCAAACTCTACAGATTCCATATTTTCTTAAATATGCATGTGGACGACCACAGATTCTGCAACGATTGTATTCTCTAGAAGAGAATTTCTGTTTACGCTGCTGTTTTACTTTCATAGAAGTCTTTGCCATTTAAATTCCCTCCTGTCTTATTTAGCGAATGGCATATTGAATAATGTCAATAATTCGCGTGCTTCTTCGTCTGTCTTTGCAGTTGTTACGAAAATAATATCCATTCCTCTTACTTTATCAACCTTATCGAATTCAATTTCAGGGAAAATGATCTGCTCTTTGATACCAAGAGCGTAGTTACCTCTACCGTCGAAAGCGTTCGGATTAACTCCTCTGAAGTCACGTACTCGTGGTAAAGCTAAGTTTACCAGACGGTCTACGAACTCATACATCTTCTCGCCTCTTAAAGTAACTTTACATCCGATTGGCATTCCTTCTCTTAACTTGAAGTTAGCGATGGAATTCTTTGCCTTTGTAGTAACTGGTTTCTGACCGGAAATTGTTTCCATATCTTTCATAGCTGACTCTAAGATTTTAGCGTTTTCTTTTGCTTCACCAACACCCATGTTGATAACAATCTTAGAAAGCTTTGGTACTTCCATAATGTTTTTATAGCCGAACTTTTTGGTCATTGCATCAATGATCTCGTTCTGGTACTGATCTTTAAGTCTACTCAACTTGCTGCTCCTCCTCTCTTACGATTAATCGATTACATCACCTGTAGATTTTGCATAACGTACTTTCTTATCTCCATCCATTTTGAAACCTACACGGGTAGCTTTTCCTTTGTGAAGATACATTACGTTAGAAGCATCAATAGGTCCTTCCTGATGGATGATTCCACCCTGCTGGTTAGCCATGCTTGGTTTTGCATGTTTTGTTACCATATTGATACCTTCAACAAGTAAAGTATTGTTTTTCTTATTTACAGCAATTACTTTGCCTTCTTTGTCTTTGTCTTTTCCAGCGATTACCTTTACAGTATCACCTTTTTTAATTTTCAAGCTTGCCATTTTCGGGTACCTCCTACAATACTTCCGGAGCCAGAGAAACAATTTTCATAAACTGTTTTTCACGAAGCTCTCTTGCTACTGGTCCAAAAATACGAGTTCCTCTTGGGGTTTTATCATCTTTGATAATAACTGCAGCGTTTTCATCGAATTTGATATAAGAGCCATCTTTACGACGAGCACCTTTTACTGTACGAACAACGACTGCCTTTACAACGTCACCTTTTTTAACAACGCCGCCTGGTGTTGCATCTTTAACAGTAGCTGTAATTACATCACCAATATTTGCATATCTTCTGGTTGAACCGCCCATAACACGGATGCACAGCAATTCTTTTGCTCCAGTGTTATCAGCAACCTTAAGTCTGGTTTCCTGTTGTACCATGCCGGTAGCCTCCTTCTATTATTTTGCTCTTTCCATAATCTCTACAAGTCTCCATCTCTTATCTTTAGAGAGTGGTCTTGTTTCCATTACTCTGACGGTATCACCGATTTTACACTCGTTGTTCTCATCATGAGCTTTTAATTTGTATGTCTTCTTTACGATCTTGTTATATAATGCATGTCTTACGTTATCTTTAACAGCAACAACAATGGTCTTATCCATTTTATCACTTACAACAACGCCTACACGTGTTTTTCTAAGATTTCTTTCTTCCACGACGAATCTCCTTTCATTTATGATTGCCTGTTTGCCTGCTTAAGCAGGTATGATTCTTTTGAAATTATTCAGCAACTTTTTCTTTCTGAGTAATAACGGTCTGGATTCTGGCAATATTCTTTCTAACTTCTTTGATTCTGCTCGTGTTATCCAGCTGATTTGTTGCGTTCTGGAATCTCAAATTGAAAAGTTCTTTTTTAGCTTCAACCAACTGCATTTTTAAATCAGCAGCGGACTGTGTGTTTAATTCTTCTAAATATTTACTAGTTTTCATTTGATTCACCGCCTTCTAAGTCTGCACGAGAAACCACTTTGCATTTACAAGGTAATTTGTGTGTAGCAAGACGTAATGCCTCTTTTGCAACCTCATCAGATACATCAGAGATTTCAAATAATACACGTCCTGGTTTTACTACAGCTACCCAGTACTCTAAAGTTCCTTTTCCGGAACCCATACGGGTTTCTGCTGGTTTTGCAGTTACTGGTTTGTCTGGGAAAATTTTAATCCAGACACGGCCACCACGCTTGATATATCTTGTCATAGCAATACGGGCTGCCTCAATCTGATTGGAACGAATCCAGCATGGTTCAAGTGCTACGATACCGTAGGAACCATTTGTAATTTTATTTCCTCTCATCGCTTTTCCGGCCATAGAACCACGGAACTGTTTACGATGTTTTACTCTCTTAGGCATTAACATTACTGAACTCCTCCTTCCTTATTTCCTTTTGTAGGAAGTACTTCTCCTTTATAAATCCAAACTTTAACACCGACTTTACCGTATGTGGTGTCTGCTTCAGCAAATCCATACTCGATATCTGCTCTTAATGTCTGAAGTGGAATAGTTCCTTCTGAATAGAACTCGGTACGAGCCATATCAGCTCCGCCAAGACGTCCGGATACGGATGCCTTAATACCCTTTGCTCCAGCTTTCATACATCTTCCCATGCAGGATTTCATTGCTCTACGGAAGGAAACACGGTTCTCTAACTGAAGTGCAATGTTCTCAGCTACTAACTGAGCATCTTTGTCTGGTCTCTTTACTTCTTTGATATCTACAACAAGTTTCTTGTCTGTAAATTTCTGTAATTCAGCTTTTACTTTCTCGATTTCAGCTCCGCCTTTACCGATTACAACGCCCGGCTTAGCTGTGTAAAGGATAACCTTTACTCTGTCGGATGCTCTTTCGATTTCAATCTTAGAAACACCTGCAGCATATAATTTCTTTTTCAGAAATGTTCTGATGTTATAGTCTTCTACTAAGAAATCAGCAAAATCAGATTCTGCGTACCATTTGGAATCCCAGTCTTTGATAACGCCGACTCTTAAGCCATGAGGATTAACCTTCTGTCCCATGTTTGCCCTCCTATCTTTCATTCAGCACAATTGTTAAGTGGCTTGTTCTCTTCTCGATTCTGTAAGCTCTACCCTGTGCTCTTGGTCTGATTCTCTTCATTGTTGGTCCTTTGTTTGCGTAGCACTCCTCAACATAAAGGTTTTCTGTGCTCATTCCGTTATTGTTCTCTGCATTTGCAATAGCAGATTTTAATAACTTCTCTATTACGCTTGATGCGTATCTTGGATTGTAAGTTACAATCGCAAGTGCTGTCTCAACATCTTTACCGCGGATAGCATCTAATACGAAACAAGCTTTCTGAACTGACATTCTTGCATAAGACAACTTTGCGGAAGGTCTAGTATCTTTTACTGCATTTCTTTCTCTCTTAATCTGACTTCTATGTCCTTTTGCCATGAGTGAAACCTCCTTTCAAAATTCTATTTATCTAACGCCTGATTTCTTCTCGTCTTTTCCATGGCCTCTGTAAGTTCTTGTTGCTACGAACTCACCGAGTTTGTGTCCAACCATATCCTCTGTGACATATACAGGAACATGTTTTCTTCCGTCATGAACAGCAATTGTATGTCCAACGAAGGATGGGAAAATTGTGGAACGACGTGACCATGTCTTGATAACTGATTTATCATTTGCTGCGTTCATAGCATCTACTTTTTTCAGTAAGCTTTCGTCTGCAAATGGTCCTTTTTTAAGTGATCTTGCCATTTTATTTCCTCCTATCTACTATTTAATAGCTCTGCCGTCTCTTCTTCTTACGATTAACTTGTTAGAAGCTTTTTTCTTCTTACGTGTCTTAAGTCCAAGAGCAGGTTTGCCCCAAGGTGTACATGGACCTGGACGTCCAACTGGTGCCTTACCTTCTCCACCACCATGTGGATGGTCATTCGGGTTCATAACAGAACCGCGGACTGTCGGGCGGATACCCATGTGACGTTTACGTCCCGCTTTACCGATATTTACAAGGTTGTGGTCACCGTTACCGATTACACCAATGGATGCACGGCAGTTCAGAGGAACCATTCTCATTTCTCCTGAAGGAAGACGAAGTGTTGCGTATTTTCCTTCTTTAGCCATCAACTGTGCGCTGTTACCTGCAGAACGTACTAACTGTCCGCCCTTGCCAGCGTATAACTCAATGTTGTGTACCTGGGTACCTACCGGGATGTTCTCCAGTGGTAAGCAGTTTCCAACTCTTACTTCTGCTTCTGCTCCGTTCATAACAGTCATTCCGTCTGTTAATCCTTCTGGAGCAAGGATATATGCTTTCTCGCCATCTGCATAACTAATTAAAGCGATGTTAGCTGTTCTGTTTGGATCGTACTCGATTCCGATTACAGTTGCCGGGATACCATCTTTTCTTCTCTTGAAGTCGATGATTCTGTATTTTCTTCTGTTTCCACCACCCTGATGTCTTACTGTAATTTTACCCTGATTGTTACGACCGGAGTTCTTCTTTAAAGAAGTTGTAAGGGATTTCTCAGGAGTCTTCTTTGTGATTTCAGAGAAATCAGATCCAGTCATATTTCTTCTGGAAGGTGTATATGGGTTGTATGTCTTAATTCCCATTGTTTTTCTCCTTTCAATAAATAAGTTTATTATCGCACTTTTCTGTGCCTAGCTGAGTTTCCCGGATTTTACAGTCCGGAGAAAATCTCGATATCTGCACTATCTTCTGTTAACTGAACGATAGCTTTCTTTGTTTTCGCAGTTTTTCCAACTACAGCACCACGTCTTTTGTTCTTGCCCTCCTGGTTCATTGTGTTAACCTTGGCAACCTTAGCGCCTTCGAACATTTTCTCAACTGCTTCTTTGATCATGGTTTTGTTAGCTTCCGGATGTACTAAGAAAGTATATTTCTTTTCTCCCATAGCTGCCATACTCTTCTCAGTTACTACTGGTTTGAGGATTACATCATAATACTGTACGTTTGCCATTATGCATACACCTCCTCGATTTTTTCAACAGCAGCCTTTGTTGCTACTACTGTGTCATATTTCAATACATCAAATACGTTCATTTCGCTGGTCTGTGTTGTCTTAACAGTTGCAATGTTTGCAGCGGATTTGATTACGTTTGTATCCATATCGCCTAAAATAACTAATGCTTTGTCTGCTTTCAGATTGTTCATAACCTCTGCGAATTTCTTTGTTTTGATTTCGTCTAATTTCAGTTCATCAACAACGATGAATTTATTTTCCTGAACTTTAGATGTTAAAACAGATTTTAAAGCTGCTCTCTTTTCTTTCTTGTTTAATTTGAAAGAATAGTCTCTTGGTACTGGAGCGAATACTGTACCACCGCCAGTCCACTGTGGAGATCTTGTTGAACCCTGTCTTGCATGACCAGTTCCTTTCTGTCTCCAAGGTTTTCTTCCGCCACCGGATACTTCAGAACGTGTCTTAGCTTTCTGAGTTCCCTGACGATTGTTAGCTAACTGCTGAACTACTGCCATGTGTACCAGATGTTCGTTAATTTCTACACCGAATACAGCATCGTTTAAGTCCATATTGCCAACTTCTTTGCCTTCCATATTATAAACAGATACTTTAGCCATCTGTGTGTTCCTCCTTTCTTAAATGCACTATTTTGCTGCTTTTACTGATTCTTTGATTGTTACTAAAGCTTTCTTAGGTCCTGGAACAGCACCTTTGATTAAAAGCAGGTTGTTCTCTGCGTCTACTCTTACAACTTCAAGGTTCTGAGTTGTAATCTTAACGCTTCCCATATGTCCCGGCATTCCTTTGCCCTTGAATACACGGCTAGGTGTAGAACAGGAACCATTAGAACCCTGATGACGATGGAATTTAGAACCGTGAGCCATAGGTCCTCTATGCTGACCAAGTCTCTTAATAGCGCCCTGGAATCCTTTACCTTTAGAAATTGCAGTTGCGTCTACATGATCGCCTTCTGCAAAGATATCTGCTTTGATTTCATCTGCAAGATTATAATCAGCTGCATTTTCAAGCTTGAACTCTCTTACAAATCTCTTTCCAGACACACCAGCTTTTTTGAAATGTCCCATTTCAGCTTTGTTTACGCCATGTCTGTTTCTGATTTCTTTCTTACCGTTGGCATCTTTGTTTACAACTTTTTCTTTCTTGTCAACAAAACCAACCTGTACTGCACTGTATCCGTCGTTTTCAACAGTTTTAATCTGTGTTACTACACAAGGACCAGCCTGTAATACAGTTACCGGCACTAATACGCCGTCTGCATTGAAGATTTGAGTCATTCCGACTTTTGTTGCTAAAATTGCTTTCTTCATTATCTTTCCTCCTGTTTTTTCTACAGCGGAACGGTTTCCCGTTCATCCTAGAAAGCCTTGCGGCCCCTCAGGATTTACTACTTGTTTTGACTTTATTTCATTTTGATATCGATGTAGACACCAGCTGGCATTTCTAATCTTGATAATGCATCAACTGTTTTCTGTGTCGGAGCAATGATATCAATCAGTCTCTTATGAGTTCTCTGCTCGAACTGTTCTCTGGAATCTTTGTACTTGTGTACTGCTCTAAGAATGGTAACTACCTCTTTCTTAGTTGGCAGCGGCACCGGTCCGCTCACCTGTGATCCATTTTTCTTTACAGTCTCGATGATTTTTTTTGCTGATGAATCTACTAATTCGTGATCATAAGCTTTCAATGTGATTCTCATTACTTGACTTGCCATAAAAAAAGTCGCCTCCTTTTCGCACTTTAATTCAGTACGACAAGCGGTGACTGTACACTTCTCCGTGTGTGTCATAAGCTTTACACACGTTGTTTCTACCTCTGTAGACCATATTCGTGATACAGTGACTTGTCGCCAGTTTCCTAACTTGACATTCGCTCCACGGAAAACCTGCCACAGTGGGCAGCAACCTCACGCTTCTACGCTATCAATGTCACAGCAAGGATTAGTATACACGACAGGTTACGCTTTTGCAATACTTTTTTTAGAAAAATTGTATTTTTTTGTGTACAATCCATTTCCTATCTTTTTTACGGTATTTTTCACTTCTGCCTTGTTTTTTCATTATAAAAAGCTGTTTACTTGCCGGCATCCTTTTGCCATTGCAAATAAACAGCTTTTCTTTTCTATTATAATTCTATGCTCTTGTCAGCAACGTCTGCAAATTCTTTCTGCATTTCCTCGCTTGGTGCTTTGGTGCAAAGACTCACAATTACGATACAGATTAAACTTAAGAAGAATCCTACCAGAAGGGAATAGATTCCGGTTCCGGTTCCAAGTGTTACCATGGCACCGTCTGCGTTTTTCATCAAAGGAATATAATCCCAGATGATAACTGCCAGACCGCCGGATATAATTCCTGCAATTGCTCCCGGTTTGTTCGTACGCTTCCAGAACAGGGATAATACTACCAGTGGTCCAAATGCGGCGCCAAAGCCTGCCCATGCATTGGATACCAGTCCCATGATGGAGTTGTTCGGATTCAGTGCAATGATATAAGCAATAATTGCAACCACTACTACGGTAATACGGCTGACCATAAGGACCTTTTTATCACTTGCTTCTTTATTTACCACACCTTTATAAATATCTTCTGATACGGAAGATGCGGTTACTAAAAGCTGTGAATCTGCAGTAGACATAATTGCTGCAAGGATTCCGCACAGGAAGATTCCTGCAACAAACGGCAATGCATACTGCTTCGTAAACAAATGTGTAATCATATTAATGAATACATTTTCCGCAGAATCTGCCCCGGCGCTTCCAAGCACTTCCGGATACAGGTACGCTCTTCCAACCACACCAATGATGCAGGCAAAGGTTAAGGATAATGCTACCCAGACAATTGCAATACCTTTGGATTTCTTTAATTCTTTCTGGCTCTTTACCGCCATAAATCTGGTCAGGATATGAGGCATTCCGCAATATCCCAATCCCCATGCGAGCTGCGAAATAATATCGATGGCACGATATGGCTCTCCACCATTCTGCCAGAGGCTCATATAGGAATCGCTTCCTCCCGCTACTCCGCTGGCATCTAAAAGTTCTCTTAATCCGCCATTGCCACTTACCACCGCATATGCCATCAGAGGCACTGCAAGAAGTGCAACCAGCATCAGCATTCCCTGGATAAAGTCTGTTACACATACTGCCATAAAACCTCCCATGAAGGTATACAGTAAAATAACAACTGCACCGATGGTTAAAGCTACGGTATAATCAACACCAGTTACTGCATGGAACAATTTTCCGCCTGCTGCAAATGCAGATGCAGTATATACCAGGAAGAATACGACTATTACTATAGAAGAAATACACAACAACACATTCTTCTTATCATGGAAACGATTCTGGAAATACTCCGGTAAAGTCAGGGAGTTATTGGCACGGATGGTATATCTGCGCAGTCTTCCGGAAATAAATATCCAGTTGCAGACCGTTCCAATAAACAGTCCAATAGCAATCCATGCCTGACCGGTTCCAAATGCATATACCGCACCCGGAAGTCCCATCAGAAGCCATCCGCTCATATCAGATGCCTGTGCACTTAATGCTGCCACCCAGCCGCTTAAGCCTCTTCCTCCAAGAAAATAATCTTCTGAATTCTTTGTACTTTTCATATATTTCGCACCTATGGCAATCATCACACCCATATATACCACAAATGCTGCAAGAATCCACAGCACGTTACTGTTAAACATAAAATGTCCTCCTCTTAAATTACTTAATATTTAGAATAGCAATTGTTTGTTTTGTTGTAAAGTCTTATTTTATTTTGCCGATATTATTTATATAGTAGATTCTCATAAACGGCATATGTGAAAATGGATTTTCACAGAACTTTTCAAGGAGGAAAAGATATGAATCTCAAACTCGAAAACTCACTTGTGGTTCTTTCCCAACGCAAGAAGGAACAGGGGCTCCCGCAGCGTCCTACAAAAAAAGAACGGAACCAGGAGCTGACCCGGGAGGAACGCCTGTTACAGCATTATCAGGAACAGATTTCCCAGATGCATGAAAGTAATTTCCAGCAGGAGCTTCAGGCAAAATTAGATTCCGGTCAGGAATTAACTCCGGAGGAAGAACAGTATTTAGAAAAAGTCAATCCGGATGCCCTAAAAGAACATGAGAAGTTAAAGGAAGAAGTGGCAGCTTACCGCAAACAGCTTCAAAACTGCCGTACCAAAAAGGACGTTGAGAAGCTAAAGCTCTATAAAATGGGGCAGTTTATGTCTGAGGTTAAGACGGTTTCCAATGACCCCCACATTCCAAAAGCCAAGAAAAAGGCTATGTTAGAGCAGATTTTAAAGCGCACCTATGCCATTGAAAAAGAACACAATGATTATACCAAGACGCCGGAATATCAGACAAAACCGGACAAAGAGCCTTATGAAGATGTAAGTCCAGCCGATAAGGATAAAAGTTCTGCCGATTCAACCAATGCAACGACATCCGATTCTACCGATAATGCAGAAATCTCTTCCGGTTCAGATTCTGCCGAAGAGTCTGTGGGTGCAGCGGATGATGGCTCAGATAAGCACACTGCCGATTTGGTCAAAGCAGAGCATGACGATAAGTCTGGTGAAGAACCTGTCACTGCTCAGTCTGTACGACGCGAAATTAATATCCATCTTTCCGGGCTCCGCAAAAAAGCAGCTCATATTGATGCCAGCGTGTAAGGCAGATGGGGATTTCTTCTTATTTTATTGTTTACAGATATCAGGAAAACAGATAGAATGATATGATAT
Source organism: Roseburia sp. AF42-8 (assembly GCF_003435965.1). Lineage (NCBI taxonomy): Bacteria > Bacillati > Bacillota > Clostridia > Lachnospirales > Lachnospiraceae > Roseburia > Roseburia sp. AF42-8. Next base: position 39,426 of record NZ_QTVB01000013.1, on the reverse strand, counting down.
AGGTGATTCGATGATATTTTTAAGGTTTTTGAGAGAAAGATGATTTCATTCTGTCAACGACCTGAATACAATACATCTGCATTACCTTATATAATATAATGAATACAAAAGGGGGAGACATTTTATGCAATGTCAATCATGCGGAACACAATATCCAGATAACTTTAGAACCTGCCCGAACTGCGGTGCACCGGCTCCAATGCCAAACCAGCGTCCATACAACGGACAGCCAAATCCTTATAATGGACAGCCCCAATTTAATAACGCTCAGCAGAACCCTTATAATGGACAGCCTCAGTTTAACAATGCTCAGCAGAACCCTTATAATGGACAGCCTCAGTTTAACAATGCTCAGCAATATCCTTATGGCAATCCATACGCTGCACCGAATCAGGTTCCACAGGGAATGAGTAAACACGATTTCTATCATTCTCCACTCTGCAAGAAATACAGAGGAAATATTATTGCTTCTTCTGTTATCATTTATATATGTGTAGGAATTAATCTGCTTCTTATTGCTTTTTTACATAATTATACCTCACTGATTGATGCTGCAATTATGCTCGGACTCGGACTTGCTATTCATCTTGCGCAGAGCCGTGTATGCTCCATTTTACTTTGTGTCTATGGCGTCATTAATACCATTTTCGTATTCCTTTCGTCGGGAGAGTTTGGCGGATGGCTGATTCTTGTGGCAGCAATTTATGCTATTGTGGCAACTTTCCAGTATCAGGGTGCTTGGAATAAATATAGCAAGAGTGGTCAGATTCCTTATTAAAATATATCAATATAAGTGATTAAATTTAATCATACACAAATGTACTTTTTTGTGTTAGTATTACCAAAGACATTTGAAAAAGGCTATGAAAAGGAATAGTAACTGTCAGGAATTCTCTCAGAAAGCCGCCGGTTGATGCAAGACGGCAGAAGGAATACAGTGAACTCGCCTTGAAGCTGCCGGCTGAACCCTATAGTAGGTCGCGACGGACTCCCACCGTTACCCGGGAATGGCATGATAGTGCTAATGAGTGCATGTAACAACATGAAATAGAGTGGTACCGCGAAAGTTTTCTTTCGTCTCTATGATTCATCTTCGAATGATAGAGACGGAAGATTTTTTTACGCGAATAACACTGCAACATAATCAGAATATTTTTTTGGAGGTTCAATATGAAAGGATACGAAAAATATCAGCGTGCATATTTTATGCCGCCTGAATGTACTTATGACTGGGTAAAGAAGGATTATATCGACAAGCCGCCTATCTGGTGCTCCGTTGATTTACGTGATGGCAACCAGGCTCTGATTGAGCCGATGAGCTTAGAGGAAAAGCTGCAGTTCTTTGAAATGCTGGTTAAAATCGGTTTCAAAGAAATTGAAGTTGGTTTCCCTGCTGCTTCCGAGACAGAATACAACTTTATGCGCGCCTTAATCGACCGCAATATGATTCCGGACGATGTTACCGTCCAGGTTCTGACCCAGGCAAGAGAGCATATCATCAAGAAAACCTTTGAAGCGGTAAAAGGTGCTCCGCACGCAGTCATTCATCTTTACAATTCTACCTCTGTTGCACAGCGTGAGCAGGTATTTAAAAAGAGCAAAGAGGAAGTAAAACAGATTGCCATTGACGGGGCAAAGCTTTTGAATAAACTGGCTTCTGAGACCGAAGGAAACTTCTCCTTTGAATACAGCCCGGAAAGTTTCCCGGGAACTGAAGTGGACTATGCCGTGGAAGTCTGCAACGCAGTACTTGATGTATGGCAGCCAAAGGCTTCTAATAAAGCAATCATTAATATTCCAACCACTGTTGAAAATGCAATGCCGCATGTATTTGCCACTCAGGTAGAATACATTCACAAGCATTTGAAATATCGTGATGCCGTAACACTTTCCCTGCATCCACACAATGACCGTGGCTGCGGTGTCTGTGACGCAGAGCTTGGTATTCTTGCCGGAGCCGACCGTATCGAAGGAACTCTTTTCGGTAATGGTGAGCGTACCGGTAATGTAGATATCATCACACTTGCCATGAACATGTTCTCACACGGCGTTGATCCGAAGCTTAACTTCTCCAACCTGCCTGCAATCCGTGAGAAATATGAAAATTTTACCAGAATGCACGTTTACGAACGTCAGCCATATGCCGGTGATCTGGTATTTACCGCTTTCTCCGGTTCCCATCAGGATGCCATTGCCAAAGGTATGGCATGGCGTGAAGAGAAAAAGCTCAACGAGTGGTCTGTCCCTTATCTTCCGGTTGACCCAATGGATGTGGGCAGAACTTACGATTCTGACGTTATCCGTATCAACAGCCAGTCCGGTAAAGGTGGCGTAAACTACATTTTGAAACAGAACTTTGGCATTTCTCTGCCAGAGAAAATGCGTGAGGAAGTCGGCTATCTGGTAAAACATGTTTCCGATGAAGAGCACAAAGAGCTGTCTCCACAGTGGGTATATGAAATCTTTGAAGATAAGTATGTAAAACGCCAGCCTTACTTCCAGATCGAAGAATGCCACTTCAAACAAGTGGATGGTATTATGGCAGAAGCTACGATTGTTCATGGTGGGCAGAACCGCCTGGTAAGCGCCAACGGAAATGGCCGTCTGGATGCTGTCAGCAACATTATCAAACAGTACTTCGGCATCAGCTATGAGCTGTCCATATACGAAGAACACGCTTTGAGCCATGGTTCCTCTTCCAAGGCTATGTCCTATGTAGGAATCACCTGCTATGGTCAGATGTACTGGGGTGTTGGTATCGACGACGATATCATCAAATCCTCTATCAGCGCACTGGTTGTTGCAGTAAATCAGGTTCCTTCCATAAAATCCAGTGTTGAGATTCAGGATAAGCGCTTAATGGAAATGAAGAATTACATTCAGACAAACTACCAGACCGTCACCTTAGAGGATATGGCAAAACAGTTCCACCTCTCTGAGCCGTACATTTCCAAATATATTAAGGAAAAATCCGGTCAAACATTCGTTGAACTGGTTCAGGGTGTCCGCATGAAAAAAGCAAGAACTCTTTTAAAGAACGGAAATATGACTGTTGAAAACATTGCATACTCCGTGGGTTATCAGAATGTAGAGCATTTCAACCGCCTCTTTAAAAAGAAATACGAGATGACACCGGTACAGTACCGCAATTCCTGTAGTAAATAAATCTTGATTTAAGAATTTAATTAAAGAAACACGCTTAGACCTTGTACTAAAAAAGTACTCGGACTAAGCGTTTTTTCGTAGTTTCTATCTTCCCGGCAAACTGTTATTTCCAACCGACCATCGGATCTGATTAACTGCCGTATCTGATTGCAGCGATATCAGTCAGCTACGATATCAGGTCGACTGCCTTACAATCAATGTCGGGATTGTAATATAAGACTGGGCATACAGATTCGGTTTTCTGATTTTCTGGAGGATGTATTTTCCCGCCTGTATTCCCATGTCATACATATCAATATTTACTACGGTCAGCTGCGGCTTCAATATCTGTGAAAATGGATAATCATCAAAAGTAATGACCCTGATATCCGAAGGTATCTCTATTCCGGCATGATGTAATGCATTGACGCAGCCATAGGCAATGTAATTGTTGGCACAGATAATGCCATCCGGTCTTACTTTATTGGAAAGAATCTCTTTGGTCATCTCATATCCACTGTCACATTGGGATTCCCCTCGCTGCACATAATCTTTCGGCACCAGCACATCATGCTCATTCAGAACCGACAACACGCCGTCCAGACGGTGCATGGAAATCTTATCCTCTTCCGTTCCGCCAATAAATGCAAGGGACTGACAGCCCTGCTCCAGCAGATGTTTCGCTGCCAGCTCACCCGCCAGGCGGTTATCAATATCAATCCAGCAGAAATGGCTGGTAAAGTTAGGATTGCCAATCACCAGATGAGGAATGGATTCCTGAAAAATCATTTCATCCAGTTCTTTAGAAATAACAGCCGCATGAATGATATAGCCGTCTGCCGCCTTCTCTTCTGCTGCTTTGTGGATATAATCCCTCGCTTCTACAGATGACATATTCTTTATCACCAGGCTATAGCCTTTTTCCGTTAAGACATACTCCATCCCACACACCATTTCAAACATATGCGGGTTGGCAAATCCTGCATTCTTCCCCAACGAGGTCACAAAGACAATGGTCTTTGTAGACTGTGTGACAAAATTTCTCGCGCGGAGGTTCGGATGGTAATCCAGTTCCTGCATGACCTTTTTCACCCGGTCTATGGTCTCCTGAGAAATGGAATAAGAGCCATTCATAACCTTTGAGACCGTTGCCGTAGACACTCCTGCCTGCTTTGCCACATCCTTAATCGTAACCGCCATTTTCTGTCCTTTCTGCGCCAAAATAATTTTCCGCCATCATATCTGCATGCTATTGCCCGATATCCTGTTACCATGCAATGCGTGCTATCACTCTTCCACTCTGCCTTTTATTATTACATAACCGTAGCCGTCTAATTTACTTCCCAGCAGTCCATGCACCAACACAATCTCACTCTGTCCACTGCCCGGCTCTGCCAGAAATGCCGCAACGTCCATCGGTTCTTCATTCCTGTTTATCATAACACGAATCCGCTCTGTAGCACTATATCTTTCATAAATGTAGAGTCCGCCTTTTTCCTGGGTGTAAACCGTACGGAAATCACCTCTTCGCAGCAGTTCTTCATGCAGGCGCAACCGAATCAGGCTTTGCATAAAGTCGAAAAGAGTATCGCCCGAATTCTGTTCACCAGATTTTTCCCGGAGTCCTTTTTCTTCCATTGTTTTTGCTTTGCATGCCTTTTTCCATGGCATTGCCTGCCGGTAGTCCGCCTCTTCAATTCCGGTTACGCCAAGCTCATCACCATAGAAAACGGATGGCATACCCGGAAATGTCATCTGGAAAATCAGTGCCAGCCGGTACTGCCATTCATTTTCATTGCAAAGGGAATAGAACCGGCTCACATCATGGCTGTCTAAAAGGTTTAACTGTGCAAATACCGTCTGTTCCCGGTAACGCATCCGCATATTTGTAACCCGGCTGTCAAATGCCGCGCTGCTGATGCTCTCTTCTCCAAAGAAACGTTTACAGTGTTTCCGGAAATCATAATTCATCGTTGAATCAAATATGGTTCCATCCAGCCAGTGATTGGCAGTCTCCCAGACTTCACCGATTAAGATTGCCTCAGGGTTGACTTCTTTTACCTCCCGGTAGAATCTGCGCCACAGGGCATCATTAATCTCACTTGCCACATCTAACCGCCAGCCATCTGTGTGAAATTCTTCCACCCAGTATCTCCCTACTTTGCAGATAAAATCTGCCACTTCCGGGTTTGCCGTATCAAGCTTTGGCATCATCCGCTCGTAACCGAAACATTCGTAATTCGGATACTCCTCCGGGTCTTCGGGGCGGATAACCGGGAACTGCAATCCATAGAACCAGTCCTTTTTACCGGATGCTTCGCCTTTCTGCACCACATCCTCAAATGCCGGGAAATGCCAGCCGCAATGATTAAATACACCATCAATAATCACCCGGATTCCGTTGGCATGGAAGGTGTCCACCAGCTCTTTAAAATCATCATTTGTTCCAAAGCATGGGTCAATGTGAAAATAATCCAGCAAATCATATTTATGATATTCGCCTGCTGCAAATATCGGATTAATGTAGATGGCATTGACGCCAAGGTTTTTCAGGTAATCCACATTTTCGGTAATGCCCTTAAGACAGCCTCCCAGCTTTCCTCTTACCACATTTCCTTCAAAGGTGGATTCTGTCGGTCTGCCGCTGATATACGTTTTTCCTGTAGCAAAGCTGTCCGGGAAAATATTGTAAATAACGGCATCCTTCGCCCACTCCGGTGGTCTTACGATGTCTGCTCTGTGATTAAAAGGAAGCTGGTAATATTCGGAGCGGTCATCCACCAGTTTTGCACTGAAGCAGTCTCCGTAATAATAGATTTCTTCCGTCCCACTTTCCAGCCTGAAATAATAGCACAGCCGCTTATAGGGGCGCACCAGCTTCACCTCATAATAGTCAAATAATTCACTGCCTGCCACCACATGCATTTCTGCTTCCGTGAAAATTACCGGTGTCAGGCGGCATGCCCGGTCTCCGAAATACAACCTGCAGCGTTTGATATCATCTTTGGCTGTACGGAGCCGGATTGTCACATGCTCTTCGTCTGTTCCATATGCATACTGTGACATGGGTATATGTAAAATTGCACTTTTGTTCATTCTCTGTCCAGCCTTTCTTAACCTTTTACACCTCCGGAGGTCAGTCCGGTTGTCATATTTTTCTGAAGTGCAAAGAACACAATCAGAATTGGTATCGATACCACAATGGACGCTGCCGCAAATATCGGCCAGCTTCCGCTCATTTCCGTTGCCTGCAGGGAATATAAGCCTGCTGCTAACGTATAGGTATCGGAACCTGTCATAAAATTGATTGCAAAAATGTATTCATTCCATACATAGATAAGCACCATCATGGCTGTTACTGCGATGGTCGGCTTTGCAAGCGGCAGTACGATTCTCGTCACAAGCTGCACAGGCGTTGTACCGTCAATCATTGCCGCCTCTTCAATTTCTACCGGAATCGTGTCAAAATATCCTTTCATGTTCCACAGGGCAAATACTGCCATGGTTCCCGTGTATACAATAATCAGACCCGTTCTGGTATTAATCAGTCCCATGGGTGACAGCAGCTTATACAGCGCTGTCATGGAAAGTAGGGATGGAAATGCATAGAGCAGTATCAGTGTCCGAAGGATTGCTTTTCTGCCCGGAAATTCCTTTCTGGAGAAAACATATGCCGCCGGAATTCCTGTTCCAAGGGAAATGCCAAGGGTTACTACTGCTAATATCAGACTGTTTTTCAGCCACAGCATAATCGGTTTTTCCGTAAATACTGCTTTATAATTTGCCAGGGTGAAATGCTTCGGAAGGAAAGAAAAATTTGTACTCAATAAGCTGTTATCCGCATTTAGGGACACGGAAAATGCATACAATACCGGCACCAATACCACAAAGCAAAGCAGGATAAGAAAGATATTTGCAAAGACGAGTCCAATATTTTCTCTGGTTCGTTTCTTCATGTTAGTCCATCTCCTCCTTTGGCTTCATATTGGTCAGCACAGAAAATACAATCAAAATGACAAATATTATCATGGAAATTGCAGAACTGTAGCCGTAATTGTTCGTTATAAATGCCTTTTCATAGGCATAGGTCAGGATTGTCTGCAGATTCGACCCGGTCTTGGCACCCACCTGCTGCGTCAGCAGGAACAGGATATCAAACTGCTTAAAGGTGGTAAATGTTGTAATTACGACCGATGGTGCAATGATTGGCTTGATCATCGGAATCGTAATATACCACATTTTCTGTAACCAGGTTGCTCCGTCCAAAACAGCACTTTCGTAAAAGCTCTTTTCAATACTCTGCAATGCACCGTCCATAATCGTTATCATAAATGGAAGTGCCAGCCAGAGGTTTACGGTGGTACAGCATAAAAATGCCATACCATCGCTGCCCAGCCATTTTACCGGCCCGATGTTGTACTTTGCCAGCCACTGATTGAGCAAGCCAAACTGGGAGTTAAACATTCCTGTTTTCCACAGAAGAATGGATACATAGCCCGGCATTGCCCAGGGGAAAATCAGCAGCGTCTTATATAGATTTCTCAGGCGGAGCCGCTTTAGGTTCAGCAGATTTGCCAGCAAGAATGCTATGATAAGCTGCAACACCATGTTTATAATTGTCCATAAAATCGTTACCAGAAATGCCTGTATAAAGCCATTATCCAGCACCAGCAGGGCATCCTTATAATTTTTCAGTCCAATCAGTTCATAATTATTCCAGTGATACACATTCATATTGGTCAGTGAAATGTACCCGGTATACAGGATTGGAAAGATTACGATGAGCAAAATCAGTATCAGGGATGGTGCCGACCAGGAATAGGCAAACAGGATTTCTTTTTTCTTATTTTTCTTCAATTTGTTACCTCATACTTTCAATCAACTGCAACGCCTCCTGCTGCGCTGCCTCTGCACTTTCCGTCACATCTTTTCCACTCATGTTGACATCGGTTAAAAGATTACCAACCACCGTCCACATTACATCCATTTCCGGAATATTCGGCATCGGTACTGCATGTTCTGCGGTATCGTGCATTGCCATAACCACTTCATCTGATGTGATTTCATCCATTTCATAGCAGCTTTCCATCGCCGGTGCACAGCCGCTTGCTTTTGCAAGATCCACCTCTACTTCCGGATCCATCAGGGCACGAAGTACTTTTTCTACCGCATCCTTCTTATTTTCTGCAGCATTTTTCAGCACATGAATTCCCTGCACTCCCATATATGGAGAAATCGGATTTCCGGTCTCGTCAATTACCGGCATTGCTGCCACACCAACGTCCATTCCGCTTTCTCTTACGGTTGGCACCAGCCAAGGCCCTGCAATGGTAGAATGTGCCATACCTTCTTTAAACAGGGTATTTACCGTTGCATACTCCGTCTCTCCCGGCATCAAATCCACAAATTTCTTGTGATATTCCAGGGCTGCAATGGTTTCTTTGGAATCCAGCCCCGGTGTGCCATCGGCTGAGAGAATCGTACCGTTAAAGCCATTGATCCAGCCTGCTGCATAGTATGGCGTACTGTGCTGTTCCACAAAGCCATAATGTCCGCCGGCAGTGTTATCCTGCATATATTGATACAGTTCTTCCGTAGTCTGCGGCACTTCATCATCCTTCATATAAAGCCGGTTATACATGAATAACAAAGTCTCGTAATAGACAGGAAGCTGATAGATTTCTCCCTTGTAGGTTGCTGCCTCTAAGGTATTATCCATATATACATCCAGCTCCTCTTCCGGGATAATGTCTGTAATCGGTGCAAGAATGTCCATCTCTGCATATACTCCAATTTTATCATGGGCAAAGAAATACATATCCGGTGCTGCTTTCGGGTCACTTCCCACCATCTTAAGGCTTTCTGTCAAATCACTTTTCTTCTCCAGCACAACATGTACATCCGGTTCCAGTTCCTCCAGTTTCTTCTGAAGGACTTCCGCCACTGCATCTTCTTTATCATGCCAGATTGTTATGGTAGTCTTATCCGTCTCTGACACGCTGTTTCCACCACAGCCGCTTAACAATCCTGCTGCCATGGTAAGTGTAAGTGCCATTGACATCAATTTACTTCTAACTCTTCTTCTCACTTCTGTCCTCCTGTCTTTTACTTGTGACTTTTTCTTGTTTCTTATTTATTTAATCTTTATTTATTTTTTGCATTTTTCTTCGCTACAACTATTATAATCACAACTGCTGCCGCAATAACTACAATACCGATTACGATTGGAGCAGTATTGTTGCTTCCTGTTTCTGCTGTCTCTGCCGGAGCTTCGGTTGCCGGTTCTGCTGCCGCATCTACCTGTGGCTCTTCATAGCTTACTTCAAAGTTATCGGCATCTTTTACCACAAGCCAGATATCCTTTCCTGTATCCACAGAAATATCACTGGTCTGAACACTTCCTTCATTTCCATTGACAATAATGGAATTTACCCAGCCCGGTACTTCTTTTATGAGCCATCCATTTTCGCCTTCTTCTAAGGCTTCGCCCGGCCAGGATGCAAATGCATTGGTTCCATCCGGTGCCGACCATGCCCAAAGGCAAGGTGCATCCCAGTCAGACGGTGTGATTACATGTACGGTTATATTTGCCACCTCTGCTTTATCCGGGTCTGTATAACTAAAATCTGCTTTTCCGTCTGCATCTACTGTTACCCAGACTTCTGCAGCATCAATAGAAATGTCATCGGTCTGAACGCTTCCTTCGTTGGCATTGATAATGATAGAATTTACCCAGATTGGAGCTTTGGCGGTATACCAGCCATTGTCATCCTGCTTCATTTCCATGCCCGGCCATGCTTCAAATGCGTTAGTTCCATCCGGTGCTGACCATGCCCAGAGGCAAGGATTTTCCCAGGCTGCATCTACTTTTGCATGGATTGCAAATTTCTCCACATATTCCGGTGTCTCACCGGTGGTCTGCTTGTCATAGGTTACTTCTGCATTATCTGCGTCTGTTACGGTAATCCAGCAGTCCTTTTCTCCATCCAGCACCTGCTCTGCAGTCTGGACATTTCCATCATTGGCATTTACAATCACATGATTTACCCAGGTTGGAACCCAGATGTAATACCAGCCTTCATTTGCGCTGTCTGTGTCCATCTCTTCGCCCGGCCACGCCTCAAATGCATTATTTCCATCATCATCCCATGCCCAGACACATGGATTTTCCCAGTCCTGCGGCACCTGTACATATACTGCTTTCTTTGCATCCGTTGCTTCGTCTGCTTTTATTGTCTGCGGTATCATGGCTATCGTCAATACTGCCATAAAGCAAAATGCAATTATTTTTTTCATCACTTTACTCATAAACATTCCTCCTATACATCCTTCATCAGTATCTTCCAAAACAATCTGCGCGCTTTTTGTTTGATAAGCTGATTATATTTCACCCGAAATTGTCGGTCAATTCTTATTTAGGTAATCGTTTTCCCTTATTTTATGGTGGTTTTTACTAATTTGTTTTGGTTTTTTTGTAGATGTTTCACAGTGATTTCTTATCAATGTGCACAAAGAGGAAATTTTTGTGAATTATTAACGAAACAGTTTCCCTGTTGTTTCCTTAGCAGATACCGGAAAATGTAAGAAATACGCTTTGCGAATTTCCCGCAAAAAAGGTATACCGGCAGCAGCCGATATACCTTTCTTATTTATAATAACTTATGCCATACAATACCAGAAATTGCAGCGGATATGCCGCATAAAACAGCCATTTAAGGCTTTTGCCACGCTTTCCGTTGCACGCCAGCATAATTGGCAATGCGCCTATCATCATCCATTGATAGAACTCCGTAAGTAGGGATAAATCCGATGTTCCAAGAGGAATACCCACAAACGAACTGCCAAAATATATGACATCCGCTAATTTATGATAGCCCCAAAAAGAAAACCTGCTCATAATCCGATACAGAATATCTCCCTGGCACATAAACATATACGCCCCACAGAACAGGATATAACGCAGTGCAAGCTTCCACTTGTTCTCTACTGCACAATACAGCCATACTCCCAGCACAATAAAGAACACGCCGCCTTCCGCATCCCAGATTCCACCCAGTAGTGGGAAAATATAATTTGTCCGCAAGACTGTTTGCAACAGCGCATTACCGCGCCATACGTAATCAAACGCCTCTGCCAGAATTGCAAGTCCCATTACCATAGCCTGCCAGAAGATATATATTCCAATGTATGTAAAAAACTTTTTCTTCTCTTTCCGGCTTTCCCATATACAGATAAGCACTCCCGCGCAAAACAGGGTTGTAAATATATTATGATTCGTTGGTTCATATACCACATAATCAAGTTTTCTCTGCAATATGTGCATAATCTGATTAAAAAATACCATTCCGACATTCGCCAGATACAGGCGCAACAGATATTTCTTTCGATTTCTTGTATGGTGAAAGCCCACTGCCAGCGCATAGACAAACAGCGGTGCCACTAATCTTCCCAGCCACCGAAACCATATAGGCGAGTCCGGAAAGAACTCGCCTATATGGTCCATCAGCATCAAGATTAATGCTATGATTTTGATTGTGAATATGTTCATTTTTCATCCTCTGATATACCGATTTTACCGTCGATATAAATATTGCTCATGCCTCTCGCGCTTTTCTCCCGTATTTTCTGTTCATTCTTATATCTCGAAATAACTTTCTCCCTTTGCTGCTAATAGGTGACTGTACTGCTATATGTTGTTATTGTTTCACCATTCACAGTATAACTGCACGCACACGATAATTTCCTCTTGTGCCTGCGACGTAATTCTTAGTCAAATCCAAATTATAGCCTGTTGTAGAATCAAACCAGCTTGTTACATCTGACCATCTTGTACCTGACTGTCTCTGCAATGTCATAGTAGTTGATATAGATGCCTTTACTTTGGCATTAACCTCTGCACGCGCTGTAAATGTAGAACCATTCAACCTTAGTCCTGTACTATAGGCTGCAATATTGGCATATCTTGCTTCTGCTATTTTGTCTACACAGCTATCCACACCTGCTCCATACACTACGGTGCTACCACCAGTCATACACATGCAAAGACATAATGCACAAACAATACTCAGGATTTTCTTTTTTAATATTTTTCTTTCCATTACAAAACCTCCTTTCCACCTGTTCTACTTATGTAACAAACGAAAAAGAGGTTTTATGACAATTTCTTCCAATTTTTTTATTTTTTTCAACAACATTTTATTTCACTTACTATTTTATTGTTTCTGCCATCCTGATTAATTCTTCTTTTGTTAAATCTCCTGCAATCATATAAAGATACTTTCCATCTTCCCAAACGAAATTCCCTCTTCCTTCATCCTGTGCATCATCGGGAATAAAATATCCTTTCACATTCTTAATCATAACTTCCTGCTGTTCATTTCCATTGGAACTGATTCCTAGATTATCTACTATATCGTTGCTCATCTGCCGATACAGCATGCATTGTCCCTTATCGTTTGTATAACGTTGTTCATATGTTCCCCAGCCTTCTTCATGAACCTCTTTCTCCAGTGTATACCCTTCCGGCACCCACTGCGGTTTCTTGCAGACAAATTCGAAATCTTCCTCTGAATCCGGTTCAGCACCAATCTCCATTGTGTTCTTCTCATTGTCCTCTATTGCCACCATTTCCAGATTCTCCGGTTCGCCCAGATTCAGTTGCACATGGTCGGTATACCCGGTCAGAATATATTTTCCGAGCAGGCTCTGGAAAAAGCTTCTGCCCATTACGGTTGTTCCAAGAAGTAATACCAGCACTGCCACAACCACAATGACGCGACGTCTGCCATGCACCGGATAAAGTGCCGGTATCGTATGTTTTCCCATGTCCGGTTGCAGCAGCACTTTTATTTTCTTTCGAAATGTCCTTGAAAAGCGATGCTTTGGTGCAGCCATTGCGCATTCGTAATCTGCCTTACACGCCGATGCAATGGCATCCTTCAGTTCCTGTTCTGTCATAATGAATTCCCCTTCTCTAACTTTTCCTGCAGCTTCTTCCTTGCCCTGCTGGAAATGTGTCTTGCATTGTCAACTGTTGTATCAAGAGCAGTTGCAATTTCTTCATAGCTCAATTCATTATAATATCGTAAATATAATACGTCCTTATATGGATATTTCATTCTGCCGATAAGTTCTGACATGCTGCTGCCTTCCGGAAGTTCAAAGAATTCTCCGTCTCCCTGAGACTCCTGCAGCAGATTTTCAATCGTATCCTCGTCCATCTTGCTTTCGCGGTTCCGCCTACGATATACATTAATTGCTCTGCTCCTAACTATAGTAACAATATAATTCCACGCTTTATGACAGTTTTCACGAGAAATTTTATCTAAATTATTTATAATTGCAATATAGCTTTCCTGCACAGCATCTTCCGCATCTGCAGAATTCTTTAAAATTCCATATGCCACATGGTACATTGCAGAGTCAAACTGCTCACTCAACTTCCTGCAAAATTCCCTGTCCTCTTCATTTTCGATTAGTTCAAGTAACTGAAACATAACACGCTCCCATTTCCTCTGCTGTACTTTTTCCGACGCTTATGCCGTTTTCTTTGTTAAAAGTTCATGCATGATTACCATTACAACCAGTATTGCAAATAAATAGCACGGCAGCAGTGCCACAGAAATCCTGCTGGCAAGCACGCCAAACAGCGGCGGCATCGCCAATATTCCAATATAGGCAAATGCCATCTGCACACCAATGATTGCCTGGGATTTGTCTGCGCCAAAATGTGCCGGTGTGGAATGAATGACACAAGGATAAATCGGCGCACAGCCCAGTCCTATGAGAATCAGACCTGCCAGTGCCAATACATTGCTTCCTGGAAGCACCATTGCCATTATTCCAAGGACAATAATACTCTGTCCCAGCCGCACCATCTGTGTATCATTTAATTTCATTGTGATAAAGCCACTTATGGCGCGCCCAACCGTTATTCCAATATAAAAGAGACTTGCAAAGATTGCTGCTGTTTCGCTTGACACACCTTTATGTAAAGTCAGATAACTGCTTGCCCATAATCCGGCGGTCTGCTCCAGTGCGCAGTAACAGAAGAAGCAAAGCATCACTTCTTTGGCTCCTGCAATTTTTAAGATTTCACGGAGTGACAAAGCCTTTTCTGCTGTTGTGTCAGCTTTTTCTGATACATTCTCCAGTAACTGTTCCATTTCTGCATTCTGCAAATTTTCGGTCGTACTTTTCCGCCCTTTCCACAATGGAAGACTGAAAACAAGCACTGCAGTCAACACAACCTGAATGATTCCAATATATCGATAGCCCATATTCCAGCCCTGCCCCATGGAAAGTGCGATTCCCATGATGTAAGGACCTGCCGTTGCTCCAACACCCCACATACAATGGAGCCAGCTCATATGGCGGCTTTCATAATGTAATGCCACATAATTGTTTAAAGACGCATCTACACTTCCTGCACCAAGACCATAGGGAATTGCCCACAGACACAATGCCCAGAAGGAGTGGGAAAAAGAGAATCCAAACAAAGCCACCGCCGTTGCAGCTACGCTGATTGCAGTTACTTTTCCGGTTCCAAGCTTCTTCGTAAGTCTGTCACTTTGCAGGCTGGATACAATTGTTCCGGCGGATATAATCATGGAAATAATTCCCGCATAGGAAATCGGCACGCCAAACTGCTGATACATGGTCGGCCAGGCGGAACCAAGAAGGGAATCCGGCAGTCCCAGACTGATAAATGCAAGATAAATAATTGCCAGTAATAATTGTGTCATGCTTGCTGTTCCTCCTTGCAGATATTCACCCATTCCTGATATCCAGAACACTGTTCCAATTCCGGGATTGTCAGCTCAATGGCGCTGTTTCCACTGCCACATGCCGGAAATACTGTTTCAAATTTTTTCAGGCTTTCATCGAGATATACTTTTATACCCTCTTTGATTCCAAAAGGGCAGACTCCGCCAACGGCGTGTCCGATATAGTCTTCCACTGCCGCTGCCGGAATCATTTTTGCTTTGGTTCCGAAGGTTGTCTTATATTTGTGGTTGTCGATTCTGGCATCTCCTGCAGCTACAATCAGAATCGGCTGTTCTCCCACCAGAAAAGAAAGCGTCTTTGCAATACGCTCCGGCTCACAATGAAGTGCTTCTGCTGCCAGTTCCACTGTCGCACTGGATTCTGCCAGCTCCATAATCCGCTCCTCCATTCCAAATTCTTTTAAATATGCTCGCGCGCGTTCGATTGACATAGTTACGCTTCCTTTCATCATTTCTAATAGCTGATTTTATCAAGAATTCCAGACAGATATGCAATGGCAACACCATAGTTGCTCATTGGAACTTTCTGTTCTTTTGCACGTTCAATTCTCGTCATGACATACTTTTTATTAAACATACAGGCTCCGCACTGAATTATTAAATCATAATTAGATAAGTCTTTTGGGAAATCTGTTCCGCTGACGATATCCACTGTCAGTCCTGCTCCGATACGTTTTCTCAGCATATCCGGAATTTTCTCCCTGCCGATATCCTCTTTCAGTGGTGCATGGGTGCAGCATTCTGCAATCAGTACCTTTGATTCTTCCGTAAGACTGCTAATGGCTGCTGCGCTCTCTTTGTAGTAAGCGAAATCTCCCTTGTACTCTGCAAACAATACGGAAAATGAGGTCAGAAGACTTTCCTGCGGCTTCTTATCATATACTGTACGGAAAACCTGGGAGTCAGTAATAATAAGCTTCGGTGGTCGCGCCAGCGCCGCCAGCGTATCCTCTAACTTATCCGTTGTGCAGCTCATTACCAGACATTTATGATCCAGCAAATCACGGATGGTCTGTACCTGTGGCAGAATCAGTCTGCCCTTTGGTGCCTGGATATCCTGCGGCATAACAAGAAGGACCAAATCTCCTTCTTCTACCAGTGCTCCGGTTATGGTTTCTTCACCATAATCATCCGGCACAAGTCTTATTAATTCTTCTTTAAATTTTTCTATATCTTCCTTGCTTTTCGAGCTGATAACAAGAATTTCCTGTTTTGTCTCTTCCTTAAGCTGTGCAGCTATAGCATCTGAACCGGTCAGAGTATCCGCCTTGCTCAATACACACAAGATCGGTGTATGCTTCTCTTTAAAATAGTGGAACCATTCTAACTCTGCCTGATATTCCTCCCCGGAAAATAAGAGCACCGCAATATCTGTTTTCTCTGCGGCTTTTTCCGTCTTCTCTACACGCATTTTCCCCAGTTCTCCTACATCATCCACTCCTGCCGTGTCAATAAATACACATGGACCGATACCATGTACCTCCATCGGCTTGTAGACGGGATCCGTTGTGGTTCCCGCTACATCCGATACAATCGCTACCTGCTGACCGGTAAATGCATTAATCAGAGAAGATTTTCCGCTGTTTCTTTTGCCATAAAAACCGATATGTATCCGGTTTGCACTTGGTGTTTCATTCAATGACATTGCTAAAGACCTCCTAGAATCTGAAATCGCGCTGTCCTTCCTCAATTTCTTTCAGATGACGTTTTGCAATTTCTCTTGTTTTTTCATTTGGTACTTTCTCTATCTCCTTAGCAATCAACGCTTCTCCGATTTTTCTGGTATCTTCAGAAGCATAATCAATCAAATATTCCTTCAATGTCATCAGTGCATTCGGATGACAGCAGTTTAAAATCTGCTGGTTCTTGCACAGACTCATGAAACGGTCTCCCGTTCTTCCCTCTCGATAGCATGCGGTACAGAAGCTTGGGATATAACCCATATCCATCAGCCAGTGTACTACCTCATCCAGAGTTCTGGTATCGCTGACATCAAACTGTTCGGAACGTTCGTCTTCCGGCTCCGGATGGTCATATCCACCAACGGAAGTCTTGGAACCACCACTAATCTGGGATACGCCAAGGCGGATAACTTTCTCACGTACCGCCTGGCTCTCTCTGGTAGAAATAATCATTCCGGTATATGGAACTGCCACACGGATACATGCACAGATTTTTGCAAAATATCATCACTGATGCCGTTGTCGAATACATCCGGATCAATGTCATCGGCACGTTTGATCCGTGGCACGCTGATGGTATGTGGTCCTACTCCATGCACTGCCTCCAAATGTTCTGCATGCATCAGAAGTCCTGCAAATTCGTATTTGTAAAGTTCCAATCCAAAAAGTACACCTAAGCCAACATCATCGATGCCGCCTTCCATGGCACGGTCCATGGCTTCGGTATGATATGCATAATCATGCTTTGGTCCGGTTGGATGTAATTTTTCATAGCTTTCTTTATGATAAGTTTCCTGAAAAAGGATATAAGTTCCGATTCCGGCCTCTTTTAATTTCCGGTAATTTTCTACGGTTGTTGCAGCAATATTTACATTAACACGACGAATTGCACCGTTTTTGTGCTTAATGCTGTATATGGTCTTAATACACTCTAAGATATATTCGATTGGGTTATTCACCGGATCTTCGCCTGCTTCAATTGCCAGACGCTTGTGTCCCATATCCTGTAATGCCGTTACTTCCTGACGTACTTCATCCTGTGTCAGTTTCTTCCGGGCAATATGCTTATTTTTTCCATGGTACGGGCAATACACACATCCATTGATACAGTAATTGGACAGATATAATGGTGCAAACATTACAATACGATTTCCATAGAAATCTTTCTTAATCTGTTC
Organism: Roseburia sp. AF42-8; assembly: GCF_003435965.1. Classification (NCBI taxonomy): domain Bacteria; kingdom Bacillati; phylum Bacillota; class Clostridia; order Lachnospirales; family Lachnospiraceae; genus Roseburia; species Roseburia sp. AF42-8. The sequence goes on along the minus strand of NZ_QTVB01000013.1, from coordinate 21,636 downwards.
TGCAAGGTCATATACTTCCTGGATTTTCTCTTCGTTCTCGCAGGCCAGCAATACTGATGCTTCTCTGTGAGTAAGCCCTTTCCGTAATTTTGCCTTTGCAATGATTTCGTCAATAAGGGCAAGATTGTCCTTATTTGCCTCGCATATGCCAGAGTCTCTTCAATCTCTTCGTGGCAGATAAATTCTTCTGCCTTTAATGATGCTTTGTTATACATAATGTTTCCTTTCTTCCGGGTCAGAAGCTCTTTCCCGTTGGTTATTATATGGTGATTTAAGAAATACCTCTTGTATTTCCTTTATTTATATAAATGGTGAATCTCCTCTTGAGACCACCAGTTTATATCCAATGGATTCCATACGGTTGCCAAGACATCCACGGCATTCCGCTGCCTCTTCCCCGGTACAGATTTTATTATCGTAAAGGGCATACTTCTTCCGCACCTTTACCGGTGACAGATTCGGCATTACCACATTTCCTCCTGCTAAAATGCCAAGCTCCCTGCCCCTTGAATGGATAGTTCCCAATGCTGTAGTTGCCGGAAGCAATACCTTCGGCAGCATCAGGCGGATAACTGCCAGTAAAAACAGCGTCATTTCAAGACTTCCCGGTTCCATCTCTCCAAACGGCGTATCCTTTTGTGGAATAAACGGGCCGATTCCTACCATATGCGGATTGAATGCTTTCATAAAAGCAAGGTCTTCCACCAGATTATCTATGGTCTGATAAGGAGAACCTACCATAATGCCACACCCCACCTGATAACCGATTTCCTTTAAAGTATACAGGCACTGCTTGCGGTTTTTAAGAGACATTTCTGCCGGATGGAGCTTCCCATAATGGGCTTCATTCGCGGTCTCATGACGCAATAAATAGCGGTCTGCTCCTGCCGTGTAAAGTCTTTCATAGCTTTCCCGGCTCCGCTCTCCCAAGGACAGTGTAATGGCACAGTCCGGGTAAGCAGCTTTTATCTTATGAAGTAAATCTTCCAGTAAATCATCTGTGTAGTAGCCGTCTTCGCCACCCTGCAGGACAAAGGTACGAAACCCTAATGCATAACCATTTTCACAGCAGGATAGGATTTCTTCGTCACTCAGGCGGTAACGTTCTGCATTCTGATTGCTTCTTCGGATGCCGCAATAGATGCAGTCATTCTTACAGTAATTGGATATTTCAATCAGTCCTCTGGTATAGACTTCATTTCCAAAGGTCTCTTTCTGTCTTTTTCTCGCCAGTTCAAAGCCGTACTCTGCAATTTCTTTATCGGTATGCAGTTCTAATAATTCTTTATATTCTGTCTCTGTAAGCCGTGTATCCTCATACAGCTTATCAAATAATTCTTTCCCTCTATTCTTCATGTCTGGTCACCACACTGGAATATGCTGTTTTTACACTGATTCCCGGTAATTTTCCGATCTTACCGGTCAGTGCACTGATGGTATCCTGCGGCGCATCGATTGCTATACTTACGATATTTATGCCTCTCTCCCGGTATGGAATTCCCATTCTTCCGATAATATAAGCTGCATATTCATGTAAAATTTCATTTAATACTCCGACGGATTCGTCCTTTTCTATTACAATACCGATTACAGCCACTCTGGTATCTGCTGCCATTTCTTCGTTCCTCTTGTTTTTCTGAATCAATACAATTTCAACGCTTATTTTACGTTTTTAGTATAAGAGATTTATTTTTGGATTACAATTGTTAAGCCCTGGTTTTATGCGTATTTATTGTATTTTTTTACATACTTATAGTCATCAGGCAATACATAGCCATCTTTCGCCTTATAAAGTCGAAAAATCAAGAGACGGAATAAAACTATTCCATCCCTTGATTTATATTATTCTCACAATATTTTTTATTCTTTCCAATCTGCACAGCCCATGTAGTAATTGTAATACACTCGCAAATCTTCTTTTTCAGATTTATCAGTATAATCCTTGTATATACACTTACTTTCCGAATGCATACTAGAACTTTCCAATTTATTTTCTAAATCCCAATTATATATGCTTGCTTCATTCCCACCCAAGACACCTGCTTCATTTATACTCTGTAATTTAGGCAATGCACTACCATGAGTTGTACTCTTATTTCCAGCATATCCAAATTTTTGTTTTACTGCTATACTTCGTCTATAATAATAATCGTAATTATAAAATTTATGATGAGGATTTCCAAACTTGGTTTCTGTAATGGCTGCATACTGCATGTCATATCCTCCACCATTTACATAAATTTGCGCATAATAGATACCCCTATTAGCATTATGATTTCGAATATCTACATGTACGATAAATGTATCTCCATCAACTCTAGTAGCTTCATACCATGCTATATCTGACTGATCTGCTTTTGTCCATACCGGAGTTATAATGGATGTCACAAAACTTGGCACTTGGTCAATCAAAATGTCAAACGTTCCTGTCACGATATCTTTATTCTGAATTAATACATTAAAGGATATCTGTGGGCGTACAATTTCAAAAGTTGTTGTAACGGCACCCTTATAGTCACCTATACCAGTAATCGTTACATATGCTGTTCCAACTGCCATATTATTACGATAAGATAGTTTATAGTCTACATTTTCCTCTAACTTCTTTCTGCCATCCTTTACAACAACTGGTGGTGTCTGTAGATTTCCATTGTAATTTAAGGATGCAACCGTAAGAACCGTACAGTTGTCAATGCTCTTTTCTTTAATTGCAAACGTTACAACTTTCTCACCAGAATATACTCCCATACCGGAAATGATTACCCTGGCAGTTCCCACATTTCTATTGTTACTGTAGCTTACCGTATAATCAACATCTTCTGTTAATACCTTGCTTCCCATCTTAACGACCGGAACCGGCTTATAAGTCTGTCCGGTATACTGCTCTGAAGCAGGGATTCCGGTAACTGTTGCTTTGGATAAACTGTTGCTGATTTTGAATTTCTTAACAATTGTTCCGGTATAATACTGGGTCAGCGGACGCACAGTAATGGATGCATCGCCTGCCAGCTCATTATTTGCATACGTTGTTTCATAATCTTCATTCAGCGTTAAGGTATTGCCACCACATGCCACATGGATAGGCGGACATATCGGGCTTCCGGTATAAAGCTGTTCCGGAACACTGTCAATAATTGCATCCTCAAGGCTTGCCACAATATTGAAGTAAACGCGCTTGGTCTCATCATAGTTGCCAAGTCCTTTAATTACTACCCATGACTCTCCGGCTCTTAAGTTGTTGCCATTGACAACCTGATAATCCTTCCCTTCTACCAAAAGCTTTCCATTGTCATAAATCGTCAGTGCCGGGCGGATGTAATTGCCGGTATACTTCTGATCTGGGATTGCTTCTGCCACAGCATTTCCAATATCATGCTTGGTAATCTTATAGTATACCGTAATGCTGTCTTTGTAGTTACCGCTTTCGGTTGCAGTTACCGTTGCACTTGCGGTTCCGATTGCAGTGTTGTTCTCATAAGTTACTTCATACTGGGAAGAATCAATGGTTAATCCGGTAGAAGTATCTTTTAAAGTAAGTACCGGTTTAATCTCGCTTCCGGTATAATCTACGTTATCGGTTCCGGTAATCTCAATATCTGCAGAAGTAAGTGACTTTCTTGCAATCTGATATGGATATACTGCTGTTCCTACATATCCGGTCTGGTCATTTTCCGTACCAACGATTCCAACATATACTGTTCCAGCATGAATCAGGTCAATGGCACTTGCTTCCGTCGTACAATCTTTATCAATATAGTATTTTACGATGTAATCTTCGTTTTCTGTCAGATAGCTTCCGGTCTTATTGAACTTCACCTGAATGTTCTTCGGCTTGGTATCAAGACCGTTATATACAGTATCGGAAATTCCGGTTACCGTTAAAGTATCATTGGAAAGTAAGGTACCGATGGTAAACTTCTCAATTCGTGTTCCACTGTAGTTACCCTGTCCGGTTACTTTAATCCATGCGGTTCCCACCTGACTGTTATTGGTAGAATATTCATAAGTAAAGTCTGTTCCATTTACCAGTGCTACAATTCCATTTTCCGAATTATCTTTCAGGCTGATATTCGGTGTATAAGTAATCCCCTGAATATAAGGATAGTTCCGGTTTGCCGGGTCAAATCCTGTATCAGAAGCATCGGATAACGCCGCACTGATATTTTCAGAAGAAAGATCCCTTGCCAGAATAGAGAACGGAATTGTCTTGCTTCCGGTATAGTTGGTGGTATCCTTCGGAGTAATCTGAACAAACGGTCCGGAAGTTCCATTTGCATCTTTTACAGCTTCATTGTTAAAGTAAGCTGCCGTATAATCTACATTGCGAACCAGCGGTTCTGCACTGGTGGATGTCATGTAAACATTTAATTCCGGTTCATACTTGGTTTTTAACGGTACATACTGTGGATCTTCTATTTTAGAGTATACTAAATCCTCAACATTTTTCTTTAAAATGTTAAACTCTACCGTTGCAGTTCCGGTACAGCTTGCCACACCGTGGATTGCTGCATATGGTGCATTTGCCCCGCCGGCGTTCGCTGCATTGATATTATTGCGATACTCATCCACTACATAATCTGTGTCTAACGTAAGGGTCTGTTCTTTGTTATTTTCATCATTAAATGTTAATTTAATTTCAGGCTCCTGTGCCTCACCATTGTAGGTTACGTCATCAATTGTCTTGCTTACCGTAGACAAATCACGTTTTGTAATAGTAAAGGTCTTAGTCAGTGTTCCCTTGTAATTGCCCTTACCGATTACAGTAATGGTTTCGGTTGCACCTGCCGGTGCACTGGATGGATTATCTGCATCCGTCTGGTAATATACGCTATAGTTTGCCGGGTCAATTACTTCTGAACCGCCAATCTTCTTAATGACCAGAGAATCCGGTTTAATCAGCTTACCGGTATAAACATAGCTGTCCGCAATTCCGGTAATCTCATAATCTTCCATATGGATGGAATCAATGGTAAATGCTTTCGCCTTGGTGGTTCCCATCAGTTTACCGTTTGCTGTTGCCTGAATGACTACACATGGTCCGTTCTCGCCATTTGCTGCCGCAACTGCAGTATTCTTACGATAAGTTACCGTATAATCTTTTCCTTCTTCCAAGGTATCAAAGGTAGAACCGGTTAATGCATATTTCACAACCGGAACCGGTCTGATTTCCTGTCCGGTATAGGAGAATACATCTCCACCTAAGTCAATGCTTAAATCATCACTGCCCAGATCGTATTTAATCGCAAACTTCGCTGATTTTTCACCACTGAAATAAGTTCCGGTTCCCTCAATCGTTACGGTCGGGTCAGTCAGTGAAACAGATTTACCATTTACAATGCTCTTAATGTTGTAGTCTGTTCCAAGTGCCAAAGTCTTGCCATCACATACTACAGTCATATTTTCAATTGGCTGTGTGGTTGTATTGTATTCGCTTCCAATATATTTCTGTGCCGGAATCGTAATCTCAGCATCTTCAATTTTACCGGTAATTGCAAAATTCGCAACATAGCTGCCTACCCAGTGATTCTTCTCAATTCCGGTAATGAGTACACTGGCCTGCCCTGGAACAGTATTATTTCTATAAGACACGCTGTAATGTGTTCCCTCTATCAGACGTTCCTGGGTATCGCTGCCTTTTACATACACGGTAACGGTAGGTTTCATTCCGCCGGATGCTGCCTGTGCCTTATCATACTCAATGGTATCATAGCTTAACTTCACTTCAATCTGGTCAGCAGAATTATTCATATCTCCATCATAGTAGAAGTAACTATTCTTGGTTCCCTTAAAGTTACCGGTTCCTTCAATGGTAATATCCTGCTGTCCTACTTTAAATTTATCTACCTGGGTCGGAGTATAGGTATAATCTACGCCAGGCTGCAGTGTATATGAATATTCTCCAATTCCGGACTCATTCGGAAAACTCTGTGTTACTGTGAAATCCGGAATATTCTTTTTAAAAATGTAACTCATTCCCTGTAAAGATACGCCTACACCATCAATACTCTTCCGCTGAATAATAAACTGATTAGAGCCTGCAATCTTATCTGCAGTATAATCTGCACTTTCCAGCACACCGGTGTAATTTCCGATACCCTGGATTCTTACATAAGTTGTTCCTGCATTGGTCTTCTCGGCTGCTGTTGCAACATTCTGGAAATCTGCATCAGAATATACCTCAAACTGATAATCCTTATTTGTAGATAATATGCTGGAAGAATCTCCATAGCTTACTTTTACGGAAGGAGTCAGTACTTTATTGGCATAAACCGGACTATTTACATCTACCCGGAGTTTGCTTAATTCGTTGATATCCTTCTGATTAATGGTATAGCTTACGGTTGTTGTTCCTGTATAGTTGCTGTTTTCTGCCGCCTTTAAGGTCAGAGTTGCAATTCCCGCATTGATTGCATTTTCACTGCTTTCAATACTGTATTCCTTATCGGTCAGAATATAGCCATTGGTGGTAGGGTACTGTAATACAACACCATCTCCGTCTGCGGTAGTAGAAATTACAACTTTCTGCTCAATTCCATTATATGTATAAGTTCCATTTACTCTTGCATTCAGTTCAGATATATCTTTCTTTGCAATGACTGCATATCCGGAAATATCTCCATAATACTGACCCTTGCCGGATACTACGAAGTAAATCGTCCCCGCATTGATAAATGCCTCATTTGTCTCAGAGCTTACAACATTCTTATGTGCTGCATCACTATAGAAGGAAATGCTATAGGACGACGGATCCGGAATTGCATCCATCATTTTTGTCTCAATTGCCTGAATCATTTCATCCTTATGGGAATTGCGGTTATAGGTTCCACCGGAAATATTAAATGCCGGCACAACGGTCGCAATATTTGCTCCAATAAAGAATGTGGTTGTTGCGGTTCCGGTATAATTCTTACCGTCTACTGCTTTGATTCTGACATATACTTTTCCGGAATTCTTATGTTCTGAAACCTGTTTACATAATTCATCGTCATAATATCCTTCAACTTCATAATCCACGCCTGCAACCAGTACACGGTTTCCATCAGATACACTGATACCCGGCTCCACTGCTTCTCCGGTATAACCGCAGTTGCTTGCAGTTACGGTCAGCGTGCTCATGTTCTTTGGTGTGATTTTATAAGAAGTACGGATACTTCCGCCTAAATTAGCATAAGTTCCAAGACCGCTGATTAATACATAATAAGTACCTGCGTCCACCGGCTCTGCAATGACCTTCTTGTATGCAGAATCCGTAAAATAAGTAACCTTAAAGTCTTCGCCCTGTACCAGGCCTTTGGCGCCGTTATTATCAGTAATACGGATTGCCGGTACCTGCATGCTGCCATTGTATTCAAAGGTAACCTGTGTCGGATCATAGTTTGCAGAACCTGCAACGATATTACACTCGCATTCATTTAACTTTCTTGGCACAATACTGAAGGTTCCACGGTTCACGCCACCTTCTGCCAGTGCATAATCTCCAGTCAGTCTGATATAAGCCTTTGCATTGTTGGTTCCAATTTCGATATTATCTTCACAGGAAACCACTTCTACATACTGGCTGTCCAATGTGACATTTTTACTACCTTCGGTATAATAAACGGTAATATTTGCAGGATCCGGCACAACAGCACTACCGGTATAAGTCTGGTCTGTAATTACAATATCTGTCGGGCTGATGTTCTTTGGCTTAATCATATAAGTATATACTCTTTCGCCTCCGGCATAGTTACTGCCATCCAGACCAGTTATCTTAAGATAATAGGTTGCTGCATGAATCAGTTCCTGTATGCCCGTAGTGTCTTCCTTATCGTCTGCCGGTTCAGTACATTCCGGATCACGATAAACAGCATAGTCAAAATCCGTTCCTTTTTTCAAAGCATTCCCCTCATCATCGGTTGCTGTCAGGGATAATACTTTGCTCTTGCCGTCAAAGAAGCTGGAATAACTGGTATCTTTATTAATGACACCTGCTTCTGTTCCGTTGATTGCCAGTTTAAAGGTACATTTATCTAAAGATTTTGCTACAATATCAAAATAAATCGGCTCTGCCTTGGTTCCAAGGTCTCCTTCGTAGTAATCCAGTCCGGTTACCTTCACATAATATCTTCCAATAGAAGTCGGTTCAGATACAGTCTTGGTATACTCCGCATCTTTATAATAAGTAATCTTATATCTGGAATCACTGATAACATCACCGGATGTATTGGAGACGGTAATGTTTGGCACATTTTTCTTGCCATTGTATTCCAGTTCATTTTTATCCAATACTGCTTTACCAAGCTTGTCATAGATCTCAAAGTTGATAAATGCGTTTCCGGTTAAGTTGCCGGTTCCGGTAATAATCAGGTTATTGGTTCCGGTCTGTCCTGCAGTAGTTTCATTTCGGTATGCCACGTTGTAGTTGCCGGCAGGAATCTCCACGCCATTCAACTTCACTACTACCTCATTGGTCATATCCGGTTTACTATTCTTTACATAATAATATTTATCACTCTTTAAGGAAACACTGATGCCTGCTGCACTTAAATCTGCCTTGCCAATCAGGAAATTAAAGGTCTTGCTGCCCCGGTACAGAGAAGAAGAATTCGCTGTTACTGTCATCTTCGCTGTTCCGGCATTCGTATTGTCTGCCCAGCTGGTAGTATAGTCAGACGACTGGATTCCTGCGGAGTTCTGGCTGTCAACCAGTGTAAATTCCGGTTTCTGCGCAGTTCCTGTATAAGTAGAATCACTCAGTCCATTTGAAACAGTTACAGAATCTGCCCCAATATTATAATAAATATTGTAACGGTTTTCTGCAATTGTTCCGGAAAATGTATAGTTACTGCTGCTCTTTAATACAATCTTAAAGGAATGTGTTCCAACAGAAGTATTGCTTCCTGCAGTATATTCTACGTTGTAATCATCAGAAGAAAGGTTCACCATGGTAGATGTACCGCTTACAATACCATACACACCGGTAATCGTCGGCAATACATCACCTCCGGTATAATAAACATATCCGTCTTCACCGGTTCCTTCCACTCCTTTATAATTAACACCGATATAGCTTAACTTCTGCTGTGCAATCGTAAAGCTCTTGGTGGTCTGCCATCTGTGGCTGTCTCCGATACCAACGATATCAATATATGCTGTTCCTGCGCTGGTATTATTACGGTAATAAACGGAATAATCCTCTTTTTCCTTTAATGTCACTCCGTCAATCTGAACTGCAACCGCCGGTTTGACCTCCTGTCCGGTATAGGTATAAGTATCATTTCCCGTTGCAGTCGCTCCATTTGCATCTGCTCCTAATGTAATGCTTCCATTGCTTGGAAATGCATCCGCCGCCTCTGCCGGTATTGCCGGAAGAACGCCTGCAATCATACAAACACTTAAAACTAATACCAGTATTCTTTTTCCAACATCCTTGTACTTACGCATAGAACCTCTCCTTGTTGCTTGTTGTTTCCTCATCTTTTTATCTTTACTATATTCCTTTTGCTTTTCAGATTCAAGAGTAACCCTTTTTTCTAAAAAAGCGCAGAAAAAGACACTTCTAAACCTTTTATCGACCGGAAGTTACTTTTTCTTTATATTTTCCAGCGGATTTTTTCATTTTTTAGAAAATCTTTTTCAGAAAATTAACACTTGACATTTTATACTACCACTGTTACCATTACAAACTGAAAACAAAACATCGCTTTGCTAGGGGCGCCTTTGGCTGAGAAACGTATCTGCGTTGACCCTTATTACTTGAACCGGATAATACCGGCGTAAGGAAGCACATAGTTCAACCTCCTGGCAGAGTATCATCTTTAAGGAGGATTTTTTATGTCAATTTTTGCAACATACGACGGCTCATCTTACCAGCTTACCACCGCAGGTTTTACAGCCCTCGTTATCATCATGATTGCCATTCTTCTGATTGGCTGTGCTATCTTCGGTGGAAAGAAGAAATTCAGTGCAAAGCAGCTTGCATTTTCAGCTATGGCAATTGCCCTTGCCATGGTAACTTCCATGATTAAACTTTTCGATATGCCAATGGGCGGTTCCGTTACTTTACTGAGCATGTTATTCATCGTTCTGATTGGTTACTGGTACGGTCTGGGTGCCGGCTTAACCGCAGCTTTTGCTTACGGAATTCTGCAGTTAGTCGTTGACCCTTACATCATCAGTGTTCCACAGATGTTAGTGGACTACCTCTTCGCCTTTGGTGCATTAGGACTTTCCGGACTTTTCAGCAAATCCAAACATGGACTTATCAAAGGTTATATCGCTGGTGTATTAGGCCGATACTTCTTCGCATTCCTTTCCGGCTGGATTTTCTTCGGCATGTATGCTCCGGAAGAATTCCCGAATGCAGTGGTATACTCTCTTGCTTACAACGGTGCATACCTTGGTGCAGAAGCACTTATTACATTAATCATTATCTGTCTGCCACCAGTCCAGAAGGCATTGAATGCCGTTAAGAATATGGCAAATTCATAATATGGTTCTGTCCAAAAAGAGCGTCTTTCCTAATTAGGAAAGAACGCTCTTTTTGATTACGCGAGTAGCGAGAAAAATCGCATGCTTGCATGCAGATTTGACGAGCACCGCGATAACTCGAGAAACTCGCAAAGCGTGTTTCTCGTAGTTGCATTTCTGTATTTTCTTAATTTGTCATTCATTACATCTGAATCCATCCAAAAGCATTTGCTATGGAACTGATTAAAATAATCGCTGCAAAGATCGGACAAAGGTATTTTATCATCACCGTAAATATCTTTTTCCTGCGGAACGGGTTGCCGCCCCGGGTTACTTCTTCTTCAATCCGCTGCACTCCCACCACTCTTGATACCAGAAGGCAGGTTGCAATAGCTGCAATCGGCATCATCACGGAGTTCGTCAGGAAATCAAAGAAATCAAGAATCTGCATTCCGATAATTTTTACATTCGCCAATGGTCCATATCCCAGTGTAGAAAGACTTCCCAAAAGAAGCATTACAATACCGACAATTACCGTTGCTTTCCGTCTTTCCCAGCCCAGTTCATCTTCAAAAGTCGATACTGCACTTTCCGTTAATGCAATAGAACTTGTTATTGCTGCAAACAGCACCAGTACAAAAAACAAAATTCCGACTCCGGTTCCAAGTCCCATGCTGTCAAATACTTTTGGAATCGTAATAAACATCAATGATGGCCCCGCCTGCAGTGTTTCCGGATTTCCACCGGAAAATGCAAAGACTGCCGGAATAATCATCAGCCTGCCATCATGGCAATCGCTGTATCGAAGATTTCCACGTTCTTCGTGGACTCCTCAATAGAAACTTCCTTCTTCATATAAGAACCAAAAGTAATGAGAATTCCCATGGCAATGGACAGGGAATAAAACATCTGTCCCATGGCTGTTACTACCGTCATCCAGGAAAAATTTTCAAAATTTGGAATCAGAAAATATTTAACTCCTTTTAATGCTCCCGGTCTGCTTACGGAATAAACCGTTATTAATATAGAAAGAACAACCAGCACCGGCATCATAAATCTGGATACCCGCTCAATACCATTCCGGACGCCGGCAAAGATAATCCCCAGCGTAAATACCGCAAAAAAAGCAAAGCAGATTTCTGTGGAAAGCCCGCTGGAAATGAAATCGGAAAAATATCCATCCGATGCAAGTTTACTGCCATTTCCCCTGATATATTCCACCAGATATTTCATTACCCAGCCGCCAATTACAGAATAATATGGCACGATTAAAACCGGAATAATCGCATTTATCCAGCCACCGAAAGAGAGCCAGCGGGATTTTCCAAAGGTATGATATGCTCCCACCGGGCTCTTCTTCGTCATTCTTCCGATAGAAGTCTCCGCCATAATCATTGTATATCCAAAAGTCAATGCAAGTATAATATAAATCAGCAGAAAGATTCCTCCCCCATACTTTGCCGCAAGATATGGGAATCTCCATATGTTTCCCAGTCCCACAGAAGCGCCTGCTGCTGATAATACAAACCCTATCTTCCCCGAAAATGTACTTCTTTTCTCATTCTGTGTCTTCATTTTGTTTTTTCTCCTAAACTCATAATTTCCATGACGCAAAGTTATAGAAATCATAACACAGTCTCATAGTTCCTGCAATATTCTTTCCTTTTTATCATGCTACCCCTTATTCCCCCCTATATTTCTGCATTATATCTCCATATATTTCATTTGTTTTTACAGTGCATTTCCATGTTTTTTTCTTTGTTTTTGCACAATTTGTGTTTTTTCACAAATTTTTCACAATTTTATTAGTACTCACCTATTGACAGTGCTAATAATTGGTGCTATAACGTAGTCAGAACAAAGGAGAGGAACAAAAAAAGAGTTCCTAAAACATCCCGGTTCCAAAGAAACAAGGTAAACAAGCATAAAATGATTTATTAAAAAAGGAGAGATGACTTATGTTGATGCCTAGTATTTTTGGAGAGAATTTATTTGATGACTTCTTTGAGGATTTTCCATGGATGGACGATAACATGGATATGAAAAAAACTGAGAAAAAACTTTACGGTCGTAGAGCCGCACGTCTGATGAAGACAGATATCAAGGAACAAGATAATGGTTATGAACTGGTAATCGATTTACCTGGATTTAAGAAAGACGAAGTAAGTGCTTCCTTAGAGAACGGTTACCTTACCATCAGCGCTGCCAAAGGCCTGGATGAAAAAAATGAGGATAAGAAATCCGGCAGATATATCCGTAAGGAACGTTATTCCGGAGCCTGCAGCCGAAGCTTTTATGTGGGTGATGGCATTACCGAAGAGGATATCAAAGGCGAATTTAAACATGGTATTTTAAAACTCTTCGTTCCGAAGAAAGAAGCAAAACCTGCAGTAGAAGACCACAAATATATTGCAATTGAAGGATAATTTCAGACATTGTATTTCAGATATCTGATGATGTAAAAGAAAGGAAGCATGTTATTATGTCAGATAAAAATCCAAAACATCCATTAAAGAAGAAGAAAGTAAAAGCAAAAATTAATGTAGCCGACCATGAGGCTGTTGAAGAAGCCAGAGAAGCTCACAGAAATAAAAAACATTATTATTAATTACAACAATTATTTTCAGGAGGAATGACTTATGTTAGTACCAAGTATTTTTTCAAACAACTTTGTAGATGATATATTCGATGATGTATTTCCATTTGGAGCTTACAATGCTCCTGCAACAGACAACCGTGCTGCCATGAACACTGACGTTAAGGAATTTGACGACAGATATGAACTGGAATTTGAACTTCCAGGTTTTAAGAAAGAAGATATCCAGGCTGAGCTGAAAGACGGATACCTCATCGTCAATGCCAAACACCAGGACAACAAGGACGAAAAAGACAAAGATGGCAAATATATCCGTAAAGAACGTTACTATGGCTCTTACCAGCGTAGTTCTATGTCGGAGATGGCGTTACTCAGGATGACATCAAAGGCGGTTTTGAAAATGGTATCCTGACTCTGACCGTTCCGAAGAAAGAAGTAAAACCTGCTGTGGAAGAAAAGAAATATATTTCCATTGAGGGATAATACCAGGATAATTAAAAGGAAAAAGGGGCGGTGTGAGTATTCACACCGCCTCTCCTTTTTATGTGAGAAACACGCTTTGCGTGTTTCTCGTAGTTTAGCTGACATTACTTTATCGTCGATGCCCGCTGTCTGATATTCTTATTAAAATTAATCACATTGTGATTATATTCTTCATCCATCAACTCGGAATGAATCATAAAATCTGCAGTTGCCTTATTATTTGCAATCGGGATGTCATATACCTGTGCAATACGAAGCAGCGCTTTTACATCCGGGTCATGAGGTGCTGCAGTAAGCGGATCTGAAAAGAAAATCACGAAGTCTACTTTTCCCTCTACTATCTTAGCACCAATCTGCTGGTCTCCGCCCAGCGGACCGCTGTTATAGCCTTTTACCGGCAGTCCCGTCTGGTCTGTAATCATTTTTGCCGTTGTTCCGGTTCCACAAAGGAAATGCTTCTTTAAAATTTCTACATTGTCTTTGCACCACTGGATCAGTTCTGCTTTCTTTCCATCATGGGCAATCAATGCAATATTTTTCTGTTTTCCGATTGTCAAAGTAAGAAAATCCGGTTCCATACTCATATTGTGTCTTCTCCTTTATTGTATTATTTTCCAACCTTTTCATTTATCAAGTGAAAATCAACTCCTGATAAACAATTGCAGCTCGCCAATCACGCTTATATATTGACTTGCTTACGTTCATTATAACATGACAAGATGATTCCAGACAATATTGGGGTAGAAATCTTCATATAAAAAACGAGTACACTTAACAGTGTACTCGTTTTTTTCGTCGATGCGACAGGATTTGAACCTGCGACCTCTGCGTCCCGAACGCAGCGCTCTACCAAGCTGAGCCACGCATCGTTATTCAGTTCTTTCACACGCTCAACTATATTAGCATATATCACATTTTTTGTCCAGTAATATTTTTATTTTCTTTTCTACTTAATCGTTTTATGTTATACTTAAGTCAATCATAAGAACGGCTTTTACAATGCCGAAGCAACTTTTTTTACCAGAGAAAGGCACATTATGGAGAACAACCAGAGACCAACAATTGCAATTATGTTAGGTGACACCCAGTCCAGCTACTCAGAAGACTTACTTCGAGGCTTCTATACCTGTGCCAGAGAAGAAGATATCAATATTATTTTTCTGATGGGACCTCAGATGCCACAATATTGTAAAGATATTTTATCCTGCAGTTTTGACGGGGACTATAATTATCAGTTTGATACGATTTATGATTATGTGCATTTTACCAAACCAGATGCACTCATTATTACCTATGGTTCTCTTTCTATTTTTAAAAGCAACCAGGTAAAGGCAGACTTTCTTTCCCATTATAAAGATATTCCATTTCTGATGTTAGAGGACACACCGGACGATTCTGACATTCCATACCTGATTGCTGACAACTACAACGGCATGCGGCAATGTATCGAACATCTTGTGAATGTCCATGGCTATCGTAAGATTGCTTTTGTAGCAGGACCAGCTAACAACAAAGACTCCAATGAACGACTGAAAGCCTACCGCGATGTTATGGCGGAACATCAGCTTCCGGTCACGAATGATATGGTCGTCTATGGCAACTACTCAGAGCTTGTCACCGAGCAGGTGGAATATATTCTAGACCACAACCCGGAATTAGAGGCAATTGCTTTTGCAAATGATAATATGGCAAAGGCAGGATACCGCGTCTGTGCTGCAAGAGACCTTTTGGTGGGACATGACATTGCCATTACCGGTTTTGACGACATTGACCACGCAAAAACCATGGAGCCACCACTGACCAGTGTTTCCCACAGCAGCTTCCAGTTCAGCTACCAGGCATTACAGAATGCGCTTATGCTCTGTCAGGGAAAGAAGCCACAATCCTGCCGGATGTCAGCCATTTTTCACCAGAGAAGCTCCTGCGGCTGCCAGCTGCACACCGGCTTTACCACACTGTGTCATATCAGCATGGAGCAGCTGCACGATTTTATACACCAGCAGGTCGATGCTATGGCTGAGGAATTATTCTCTTCCATTTCATACGAAAAAGATCGTAATTACTATATCGAAGTTCTACATGCATATTTTGAAAATATATATGAAGAAATCTTTATCCGGAAGGGAACTGACTTCTCCAACGAGCCTCTGATTCGTTATCTGAGAAAGCTTACTGCATATCCCCATATTTCCGGAGAAATGCTCCTAGAGCAACTTACTTCATTACTCCGTACACTGATTAACTTCTCGGAGGAAGAACTGCTGCAGACACAGCTTTCCGGCATTTTATCCTTTACCCAGCAATACGTTCATTCTGCGGATGTCTTCCAGCTAGAAAAAGAAATCATGGATTCTAACCGGAAAGCCTGGTTTGTACCTTCCTTTACAAGAGATTTGATTAACTCCGGTGCCAATTTCAAAGAAACGATTACACATATCATGGAGCGGCTGCATCTGATGAATGTCAAAAGTTCCTTCTTTTTCTTCTTTGACAAACCGGTCATTCATCAGGAAAATGAGCTTGCAGAGTATCCGGACGAAATCTATCTGGCAGCATATTACCATGATGAAAAATCAGTCTACCATGAACCGAGCAAACGTCCAAAAGTAACGACTGCCAATGGATTTTCCAGTTTTCTTCCAAAGGAACACAGCCACTGCTATACATCATTTATCCTCTTTTCCGGAGATGAACAGTTCGGTCTGCTGCTTTGCGAAGTGGAACAGAAAGATATTTCCTTTATGCAGATTTGCAGCCTCCAGATTGGTGCACTCCTGCATTTTATCCAGTTAAATGCCAGCGAACGCCAGATTCAGAAAGAATTGCAGGATTCCATGAAAGTCATTCAGGAGCAGAACAGCATCTTAAGTTATATCTCTGAATATGACGATTTAAGCCAGCTTTTGAACCGCCGTGGATTTATGGAACGGGCATCCCATGCAATTGAATCCAATTTCGGCAAAAAAGCTTATCTTCTTTTTGGTGACTTGGATCACTTAAAGGAAATCAACGACTGCTTCTCCCATCTTGCCGGGGATTTTGCGTTACGCACAGTATCCGAACGGCTGCGTAAATGCCTGCCAAAGGATGCCATTACTGCAAGACTGGGCGGTGACGAATTTGTTTCCTTTATTTTAACCGATATACCGGATTTCAAGGAGCAGCTTTTAAAGAATCTGAAAGCAGAGAGCGATGCTTTTAATGCCGTATGCGATAAACCTTTTTATGTAGAAATCTCTGTCGGCATCTACGACTTCTACTGTAATCCGCAGATGGACTTAACAGACATTCTCAAGCACTCTGATGCAATCCTCTACGAGGAGAAAGCAAAACGTCGCAGCAGCATCAAGAAAGTCTGATTTCGTATCATCCTTCCGAAGGAAAGAATATATATGACATATATAAATGCCGGATGGTAAACCACCCGGCATTCTTTCATTATTCGTCCATTCCCCATTTGTCTTTCATGTACTCTTTTCCGAATCCAGAGCCAATATTTTCATTGATTCTGCGTCCGAAACAGGCATAAAATCCAATCATTGCGGCGAATATCAGAATTCCAATAAATATAACCATAGTAAGCACCCTCCCTGCGTCACTTTGTTTTTCCAAGTATAACATAAGCCACCCGGAATGTCATCTTTTTCTATTTCATATTCATAATAATCTCTCTTGCAACGGCTTCTTCCACCGGTGTAGCAAATACGCCTTCCTCAAACTCTACGATTCCACCGATTCCTTTCTCTACAACGAAACGGAGTTTTCCGTCCCGGACTTTCTTATCCGTATATAATTTCTTAACCAGGGCTTCCCGGTCAATGTATTCCGGAATCTCTACCGGCAGCTTCGCTTTCTCTAACAGATTCTTTACTGCTGTTTTTTCTTCTTCTGTCATGTAACCAAGTCGGTGTGCCAGTTCTGTCATCGCTACCATTCCAACGGAAAGTGCTTCTCCATGAAGCAGTCTATAGTCACTGACTGTCTCAATGGCACGTCCTACCGTATGTCCTAGATTCAAGATTTCTCTTAAGCCCTGCTCTTTTTCATCCTTCATTACCACAGCATATTTAATCTGGCAGTTCTTCTTTGCGATGTATTCACAGGCTTCTCTGTCTCCCGCAAAAATATCTTCCATATGTTTTTCCAGAAATTCAAACATTTCCTTATCTGCCATACAGGCATGCTTGATTGTCTCTGCCATACCACTGGATAACTGTCGCTGTGGCAGTGTTTTCCATGCTGCAATGTCAAGATATACTTTCTCCGGCTGGTTAAAAAGTCCAATCAGATTCGTTGCCAGTGGTGTGTCTACTGCGGTTTTTCCACCAACAGATGCATCTGCCGCCGCCAAAAGTGTCGTAGCATAGTTAATGAATGGCACTCCTCTGCCATAGGTTCCTGCCAGAAATCCAGACAAATCCGTCACTACACCGCCGCCCACGGCAATGATGCAGCAGTCTCTCCGAAAGCCAGCCTCAAGCATAGCATCTTCGACCTCTTCTTTGGTTTTTCTGGTCTTACTGGTTTCTCCTGCTGCAAAGACAAACTCCTTTGCCTGATAACCTGCTTCCTGCAACAATGTTACAATGTGATCTGCATAAAGTTCCTTTACAGTGCTATCAGTAATTACTGCAAATTTCTTAATCTTTCCAACCAGACCGTTTTTTAAATCTTCTATTAACCGGTTCTCAAGCTGGTAGCCTATCTCGATTTCGTAACTGTCATCAACTACCTTCTTCAATTCTACCTGAAATACACTCATGTTTTTCTCCGTTCTATCCTGTGTCTTGTAAATCTGCGCCTGTCACAGATTTTTATTTCGTTTATTATACTATTTTGCTCTTTTCTCTGCAACCACAGGAGCTCTAATCGAAAGAAATTCCCTGTTTTTATACCAGATGTTCCTCTATGTATGCAAGATATGGTTTCTTATTTACCTTATCCTGATTTACCACATACCAGTCATAAGCTTCTTTTAATCCATCCGCCAGTGGCTTCGTCCCACTCATAAGTGCAAGCTGTTTCGCAACGTCCAGTGCATATTCATAATTATAAAAGCTGAAATAATTACGCTGCTCTTCCTCCGCTGTAACTTCCACAAACTCTGCCTGCTTTCCTGCCGCCTGATAGCACAGAGTTACCCAGTCACGAATGGATATGCTTTCTTTATTTCCAACATTGAAAATATGCTGCTCCGGTTGTTTTTCCACCAGAATATCTATAAATCTGCACAAATCCTCCACATGAAAAAATTGCAGCTTCATGCCGCCCTCCTGTGGCAGATAAAATTTCCGGTTTTCCAGTGCACAGTCAAATACAAAGGCTTCCCGGTAAACATTATTCATTGGTCCATATAAATAAGGCGGTCTAAGAATGTATGCTTTCGGATATCTCTCCATCAGTGCTGCTTCAGCCGCTATTTTATTTGTTCCATATGCACCCCAGTGTACATTTTCTGCAAGCTGCATTTCTTCCGTAAATGGTGCCGGCGCATATTCTGGATATACGGCACTTGAACTTATAAGGACATAATCTTCGTAACTTTCCAATGCATTCAGCAAGTCCTCCACATCTTCCCTGGTATATGCGGTATCAATTACCAGGTCAAAATGCAGTCCCTGCAGTGCATCACCGATCGCATGCCGGTCTGCCTGAATCAGTTTTACAGCCGCCGACTGCAGTCTGGTGTTTCGATTTAACACATAAACCTCATCACCTTTTGCCACATAATGCTCTGCAATAAATCGACTCACAAATACAGTGCCACCAGTTACCAAGATTTTTCTCATACTTGTCCTCCTTGTGCATGGGTTTCTATGAAATTTTTATTATTCCCGCTCTATTGTTAAAACCATACATTCTTTAGATTCGGTAAATCCGCAGGCATGATACAAGGCTCTGCCACTCTCCGTTGTATCCAGAATCAGTTCTGTCACGCCACGCAATTTGGCTTCATTTATCAGAAGTTCCATCATATGGCGGGCAATCCCCTGTCCACGATAGTCCTTCTTTGTATATACATTCATAATATGTCCACGTTTTCCGGTAGGATGGGCAAATGTCGGCATGACCTCAATATAGCTGACCGACGCACAGCCAACTACTTTTCTTCCATCCATTGCCAGAATTGTCGTCTGATTACCATCTTCAAAATACAGTCTGCTGCTGTCGACCAGATTATCCGGAAATGTATAATCCTCTGACAAATCATTTACTTCCCGCAGCATCTCCAGCCGGGTACTCATCAGATTCTCCATATCTCTTCGTGACGCATTCATATATGTTATCATAATCATTCCTCCAGGTCGCATTTTTTCTGTCTTCTTCGTACAGCAGTATCATATCACAGAACGGAGGAAATAATACTTAATTTTTTATGATTCTTTGATTTCCATATAAAATGTCACATTCTTACAATCATATCCTACGAACTTCAGTCGATTTTTTCCCTCTTTCAACTGAATAGAATAGGTAGTCAGTTCATTCACTTCAGAATCCGGCGTACATTCCACCACCGTTGACACATTTCCATCCTCATCAATCTGCACCAGCTTTGCTTTTCCTTCATCCAGCGTAAACACAAGCGTTATATCTACCCACGTCGCGCTGCTGCAATTCGCTTCCCAGAGTGTCTCCCTGCCATCAAATTTTCCAACGGTGTATGTCACATTATTTCCATAATTATTCAATACACTATTTGTTTTAGCATACCGGTCCCCACCCTCTGCTATCTGAATATCTGAATCGTACTGCTCTTTTGCAAATTTATTATTACAGCCAGTAAGCAATAGCCCCATAACTAAAATACATACTATGCCAAATCTTTTCATTTTCCCTGTAATCTTGTTTTTCATTCTATTTTTAATCTTCCTTTTCATTTACACTTCCTTTGCGTTCTCTCTTCTTTTCCGTTCACTCTTCCTCTTCATTCACTCTTCTCTATCACCGATTGCATGAACAACGCAGGCAAATCCCGCAACCATCGAAAATAAAATAGCTCCTCCCATTGAATTGTCCAAAAAATCCCCCATAAAGAAACCTACAATTCCCGCAAGTACCATAATACAAACTGCATCCACTGCTTTAAATTTTCTCATAAAAATACCTCCGTTTTTTGCGCTCTTCTTGTTTTTAACTTCTATTTACCCACAACAATTTACATATCATATTATACTTATTATTGTTTCGCATGTATATAGCTTATCTTTAGCTTTCTTTTATGAATTACTTTTTGACTTTCTTTTTTAATGAAATAAAGACGAAGGGATTCAAAAATGCTGTTAAAAATAGATGAACGCCAAAATATCAACTCCACGATGTTGTTTTGCCGAACACTTTTAAACGTTATTCCCATGTTTCTTTCCTCCATGTCATAATTTTTAATACAATAACTATTGAAACAAAAGCTGAGAAAAAGAAATGCTACAATTAAAAAATGCAGTCATTCCTTTTTCTCTATACATTTATTCTGTTGTTTCAACCTCTTCCTGCGGTGTCACATCATATATGATGTGACCCCAAAAAGTTAGACTTTTAAGCGTAGCAGTTTTTATTGGCTGCTACGCTGTTTTTATGCAGCCAAGAGGCTAAGCCTGTATTGCACAGGACTCATCCATCCTAGTTTTTCTTTTATTCGTTGTTCGTTATAATACTTTATATATCGTTCTATTTCCGATTTCAATTCTTCATAGCTATAATAAACTACACCATAATAGATTTCTTGTTTTAATAGTCCGAAGAAATTTTCCATCACTGAATTATCGTGACAATTTCCCTTTCTAGACATACTCTGAAATATTCGTTCTCCTTTAAGGCGATATGAGTATGCTTTCATTTGATATGCCCATCCTTGATCCGAATGGAAGGTTCTTCGATAGGGACAATCAGATGTTACTTCTATTGCTTTTTCTAGAGCATCCATTACATTCTTGGTAGACGGGCGTTTATCAATACCAAAGCTTAGTATCTCTCCATTACACATATCCATAAATGTATCCAGATAAAGTTTGTGCATAGTCATATGTCCTTTAACATCAACTTCATAGTATTTAAACTCTGTTGTATCTGTGGTGATCTTCTGATGAGGTATATGTGTGTTAAAGCGTCTG
>NZ_QTVB01000129.1:0-1050 GCF_003435965.1 Roseburia sp. AF42-8 | reverse complement strand
ATAAAGTTTGTGCATAGTCATATGTCCTTTAACATCAACTTCATAGTATTTAAACTCTGTTGTATCTGTGGTGATCTTCTGATGAGGTATATGTGTGTTAAAGCGTCTGCGAATTCTATTAGGCGCAACAGTTCCAACTTTTCCTTTGTATGAACTATATTTCCTACTCCTGCGTGTAAATGAGGTTACCTGTAATCCGAGTTTTTGCATGATTCGCTGAACTTTCTTTTTATTGATAACATATCCCTGATTGCGAAGTTCTCCTAGCATACGACGATATCCGTAATCCTTGTGAAGTTCTCTAATTTCAAGGATTTTTTCTTCGATTTCCTTATCAGGATTTTCTCTATCAAATCTTTTTTGCCAATACATATATGTTGCTTTAGGCATTCCTGTATATGAGAGAAGATATTTTAGTTTGAACTGTCTTCGGAGGCTGCTGATGATTCGCGCCGTTCTCTCATTTTTGCTTCGTCCTCTAAACGCAGTCTCCTCAGTTCTTTTAAAAAGGCATTCTCTATCCTTAACTTAAGAAGTTCATCCTCTAGTTCCTTTACATGTTCTACACTTGTATCAACAGGAGATTCTACAAGTGGTTTGTTTTGTGTATTGTTATCTGGTTTATCCAATATTTTCTTTCGACCTTTCTTACGTGGCCTCAACGCATCAGGTCCAGCTGCTCGAAAGCGATTAACCCAATCAACTATCATAGACGGGTTAGTAATTCCTTCTTGCAGAGCTAAATCTTGATATGAGATTTCACTTGATAAATATAACTCTACAACAAAAAGTTTCTTTTCGAAAGAATATTTTACTTGTTGACGTGAACGTTTTAACCCATCATCTCCAAAAGACTTATAATTATCCACCCATAACTTAACTTTACTATGAGAAGGAACGCCGTATTGCTCGGCGAGATATTTATAACCGCCTTCTCCATTCAGATAAGCATTTACAACTTTCTTTTTAAATTCATAACTATATTTAGACATAAAAATACCGACCTCCAATCGTTAGATTTTTTGGTCTAACTTTTAGGGGTCGGTACAA
>NZ_QTVB01000128.1:0-1090 GCF_003435965.1 Roseburia sp. AF42-8 | reverse complement strand
CAAACTGGAAGTTATAGTGCAATCTTTTTCCATTTTCTAATCTTGGTTCTAAAGGTTCCGAACGGAGCAACTGTATTAACATGTATGAATTTGTATACTTCCCAGACAGCTGTTTTAGTTGCTTCGTCAGCCCATTTTCTCATATGTGGTTTAAATAATTCTTCCTCACTCAGAGAATCAATCATTACATAAATAGAGTTGATATTCTCATTCAATCTGTCTTTCAATTCTTGCAGTGACAGCTGAGCATATGTATCTGCGAACCATTGATATAATTCGCCAAGCTGATTCCACTTAAAATTATCCGAAGGAGTTTTGACAGGAATACCCTTTCTTTCGTCTGATTCCCATTTAATAACAAGAGTTGTCCAGCCAACCTGATAAGCAAGATTTTCTGCCGGAGTTCGATCGACCTCATCAATTCTCTTATCTTTTAAATGCTCCGGAATATCATTAAATTCTGAAATATACTTTGCAAAGCTTTTATTTATCTCGTTTTTAAGCTCGTCTTTATTCTCATATGTTCTCAATAGTCTATCTCCTCAGCTTCCGATTTTCCAGTTTCA
The DNA here is from genome assembly GCF_003435965.1 of Roseburia sp. AF42-8. Taxonomy (NCBI): domain Bacteria; kingdom Bacillati; phylum Bacillota; class Clostridia; order Lachnospirales; family Lachnospiraceae; genus Roseburia; species Roseburia sp. AF42-8. Next base: position 524 of record NZ_QTVB01000128.1, on the reverse strand, counting down.
AAAAAAGGATTTTTCAAATTAGTCTTTGCAAATAACCCTTGAACCTTCACCATCAATTACAATTCCCTGATGGTTGTTAATAGGGCATAGATTCAAATCCGAAAATTCAGTCATTATTTTCTCGGTAACTTTCTTAAATGGTGCTGTAAGATAATGCGGAAGAACATAGAAATCAATCAAATCAAGCCCTGCATCATCTTCTTGTGAGTAGTCCTCCGGCTTTTCATCCATTTGCTCGATATATTGGATGCTTGGAGCGCATATAATTGCGCCTGCCGACTCGCCGATCATCAATTTTCCATTTACCAATTCCTTTTTCAGCAACCCATCAGTTCTTGTTTTACGGAGTTGGTCCATAAGAAAGAAAGAATTTCCGCCGGTAAAATATATCACATCTGCATCTTCAAAAACAGACTGTATCGTTGAATAAGCCTCCGTTGAAATATCAATTTCAGTTACGATTGCTCCCAACTTTTTGAATAATTTTCGAGCCGAGCCGACATAACCGGTGTAGCCTTCACGCA
>NZ_QTVB01000127.1:0-1125 GCF_003435965.1 Roseburia sp. AF42-8 | reverse complement strand
CCGGGTGTCTTGCCCCGTTTGGGTATCGGAAAGACCCGGAGGACAAAAACCATCTGCTCATTGACGAGGAAACCGCCCCGATTGTGCGGCTGATTTTCGGATATGCCCTAAACGGTCATGGTCCGAACTATATCCGCAGACGGCTGGAGGAAGAAAAAATCCCCTGCCCCACATGGTGGAACCGGGAACGGGGGCTTCGCAATACCCGCACCAAATGGGAAAAGAAAGACCCGGAAAACGGGCGGTATATGTGGGACTTTTCCGTTATCAAAGACCTTTTGATGAATCCCGTTTACACTGGGGCGATTGCTTCCCAGAAAAAGGACTACCGTTTCAAAATCGGCACGATTGGGGAAAAGAAGCCGGAGGACTGGATTGTGGTGGAGGGACAGCATGAACCGCTGATTGACCGCATGAGCTTTGACATTGTGCAGAACAAGCTGAAATCTCGCCAGCGTCCGGGGCAGACCAATGAAATCAGCCTGTTTGCCGGATTGATAAAATGCGGCGAGTGTGGGAAGTCGCTGACGATACGCTACACAAACGCAAAACATCCCCAGCAGATTTATTCCTGCAAGACCTACAATGCCTTTGGAAAGAACCACTGCACCCAGCACCGGATTGACTATGACACCCTTTGCAGCCATGTGCTGCGGAAAATCAGGGAATGTGCCAGAGCTGCCCTGATGGACGGGGAAGCGGTTGCCGACCGCCTGACCAATACCTGTGAAACCGAGCAGCGGGAACAGCGGGAAGCAATGGAACGCTCCCTCACAAGGGACGAGGAACGGATTGAGGTTCTGGACAAAATGGTCATGCGGCTTTATGAGGATATGATTGCAGGGCGTATCAGTGAGCAGAATTTCAACACCATGCTGGAAAAGACACAGACCGAGCAGACGGAGCTTAAAACAAAAGTGTCCGAGGGCAGAAAGCGGCTGTCCGATGAAGTCCAGCTTGCCAATGACGCAAAACAATGGGTGGAAGCCATTCAGGAATACGCCAACATCACAGAGCTGGACGCAGCCACCCTCAACCGCTTAATCAAAGAAATCGTCGTGCATGAGCGCATTGACGAAGATAAAACAAGACACATTTCTATCGAAATTCATTTTAATCTCAAAC
>NZ_QTVB01000126.1:0-1210 GCF_003435965.1 Roseburia sp. AF42-8 | reverse complement strand
ATGCATCATATGCACTGATTGTAGCACTACTGCCACCTAACTGTCCACCAATAATACTGCGAAGATAGCCTGCCATCATATCGATGGGATACATATCTGCATGGCTGTGTGCCTCTTCATATTCCCCTATCTGTGTGCGGACATTCTGCACTCCGGCAAGCGCATTGTCAAAGCAGCTTTCCATACAGGTTGTAGAAAATCTGCCCACATCAAGATAAGCAGATAGTTCTCTCTCAATATCCGCCACTTCCTCTGCTACCACATCAAAGTCTGATCTTGCTCCCTGAATGTTCTCCTCCTGTCCCTCCATGCATCTCCGACATGATAGCAATCTCTACAATACTCTTCTTACCGCATCTATCTGTTCTATCCACCAGTCAATCTGTGCCAGAATCAGTTCCCGAATGCTGGTAATTTCTTCATATTTTACCTGAAATCCCATAACTTTCTCCACTCTCCCTATTTTGTCTTTATCATTTTCATCAAAGAAGCTTCTGCATCAACCAGTTCATCACGCAGTGTGAAAAGCTTCCCGACATCCTGCGTCAGGAGGCTCTAATAATAACTCATCAGACCAATTAACTGTGAAAAGCCCGCCCGGTACGCTGTCATGGCGTCCATTGATACATTTAAATTCGGAACTGTAAGCTATTTTCCTTCTACCTCACCGGATACCGTTGAAAAAGAATTTACCTTTGATGTATAAACATTGGTATCTAATTTTATCAGCATAATGATGCCATTCCTATTCTGTAAATGTTATTCCTGTTACTATTTCTTACACTTATATGCACATTAATATGCCTTACTACCTCCACCATTCGATTGTGTACCAAATAAAATTTAATTCGTTTTTAAATACCGCTGCTATTTCGTTTTTTATTTCGTTATTTTTCTAAGTCAGCAACCACCAGTTCAACTGATGGTTTGTTATAAGCCCTCCAAAGAGCTATGTTACCGCTCGCCCAAAAGGGCGGTGTCGCAATCATTTTTACTGGTCCGCTATAAAGCGGTACTTCTTGAATCTTCTTTTCTCGATTCCTCTGCTTGCTCTTTTATATATTTTTGTACTGCTTCGTCTGTGATATTACCGATTGTTTCTACATAATATCCTATTTATTTTTTTGCAACTTAAAATTCTCAAAAGTTATTTTACAATTATCACAAAGTGGATCATATTCTTCACTCCAAAATTTCTTGTATTAAAAAA
>NZ_QTVB01000125.1:0-1233 GCF_003435965.1 Roseburia sp. AF42-8 | reverse complement strand
AAGAAATTATTTCTTTAGAAAATACAGAAAAAGAAAATATAAAATTTATTGAACTTCTGGATGAAATAAATGATCCAAATTATGAAGCGTTTACTCCAAGAACAGTGAATGCCCGTAATAAGGAAAAAATTAATGAGCTGAAAGTACAGCAGAAAAATATTATCAAAGAAAAGTCTGAATTACAGAACAAGTTATATGATGTACAACGTCGTTTGGAAGAGTGTCAATCTATTATTCAATGTGAGAGGGAAAAGGAGACAATTGCCCAGCAATATCAGGAAGAAGATAATGCAGAATATAAGATTCAGTTATTAGAAGCACAGGAAATGGAGCGACAGCGCATTGCAAGAGATTTACATGATTCTACAGTACAGGATCTTACCAGTATGCTTCATAAGATAGAACTTTCTATGCGTGTAATGGATATGGATTCGCAGCGTTGTAAAATGGAATTATCAAATGTACTTGATAATATTCGCAATGTGATAAGCAATACAAGAAAAATGATATATAACCTCAGACCAATGTCAGTAGATGATATAGGAATAGATGTAACACTGAAACATGCTATTGCAAAAATAGAGCAGGAGTGGAACCGGAAGATAGAATATATTATAATAGGAAAACCGTTTCACGTGAAACCTGTTGTTGCATTGTCTTTATTAAGAATTATGCAGGAGGCATGCACGAATGCATTGAAGTATGCTGATGCAAAAGAAATATGTGTTGTATTAGAATATACTGAAAATGATATTTCACTTGTAATTGAAGATGATGGTATTGGATTTAATACAAAAAAGAAAGTTACAAAAACAAAAAATTCCGGTTTTGGTTTATCTATTATGAAAGAAAAGAGTTCATCTTTTATCAGGTGAGATTCAGATAAAAAGTGAAGAAGGAAAGGGTACTACAATAAGTATTCGTGTACCAAACTTTGTCGAGGAGGAAGAAAATGAGTAAAGTGAAAGATAAAATAGAAATAATCATAGCAGATGATCATATGATGATTCGGGAAGGCTTGAAACAATTACTGGAACTTGATGGTACGATGAAAGTAATTGCGGAGGCAAATGATGGTGAAGAATGTCTGAATTTATTAAATAAGAAGATTCATCCAGATATACTTTTATTAGATATAAATATGCCTAAGAAAAATGGCATTGAAGTATTAGAATATATTAAACAGAATAAAATTCCAGTAAAGGTATTGATATTAACAGTACATAATGAAGT
>NZ_QTVB01000124.1:0-1234 GCF_003435965.1 Roseburia sp. AF42-8 | reverse complement strand
TAATACACTTTTTCGATTCTTTGGTTCTTTTTATTTTTAAATCAATTAATATTCCCCTTATATGGATATTTAATTATTGTTGCATTATTTAAAATAATATCTATTTCCCAATTATCCGGCCAATTTGTCACTATATTAGAAACCGCCCTTTGTGCTCCTCCAGTATCTAGTGATGAAACTATAAATGCTATTTTCCTCATCTAATTTTTCCTTCCTAATTTTTAACCCTCACTATTATCAATAATATATCTCTGTTAATGTGTCTTCATTCGTATTATATATCCCCATATTAGGTTGTAAAACAGCCCCATCAAAATACGGTTCAGCAAGTTTTAACTTATAACAAACTACCTCACCAGGTCTTACATCATCCGGAATATCTAATTGCCACATTTTCTTTTCACCATTTGAATTCAAGAACTGTATTAATAGTAAATCAGCATTAAAGTCTTCTCTAATTCTTATTCCAAGAAAAACAGTATTGGCATCTATTACTTCCGCCTTATAGTTCTCTGTGTCATTTAGATTTACTTCTGCAGATTTATCCTCTTCTTCAAAACGATATCGATAAATATTAACATTAGTATCATCAATATTCTGACCGCTAATCTGTTCCAACCATGTATCTCGAAAGTCCGCATAAACTGGTGTTACCATATGCGCTTTATCAGCTTCAAATACTATAACTCCATCATTATACTCCTTTCCCATCCTAATAAAGTCTTTCATGCCACTATCCTGTAAGTAATCTGAATCCAGCATTTTTATATAATTACTCTCTGAATAATCAGTCAGGTATTCGCTATGATAGTGAAAAGAGCAAAAAGCAAATGGTTTACTTGTATCAATAGTACTATCTATTTTTGAATATGCTTCTTGTAATTTTGTTCTACTTAAATCCGGATTATATTCTGACACTGCAATTGTCAATAAACTTAAAGCCAACCCCATCACCAAGAAGGCTCTTAAGACTTTTTTGCCAAATCGCTCCATTATTTCAAATAATTGTTTAAACGAAACAGCTAAAATACAAGCCAATAATGGCTCTACAAAAAGGAGATATCTTATTCTGAACACATGGCTTGTACAGAATACAAATATAAATGTACATGATAAATAGCAAAATCTACAAAAAGGAGATATCTTATTCTGAACACATGGCTTGTACAGAATACAAATATAAATGTACATGATAAATAGCAAAATACAATTGCAATTAATTGTTCGTTTTCAT
>NZ_QTVB01000123.1:0-1246 GCF_003435965.1 Roseburia sp. AF42-8 | reverse complement strand
ATGAACCAAATCATATGGATAATATGGCATATCTTTCAGATTGCTGTCATCTAAATTTAATATTTTTGCAATAGCTCCTGCTTCAAAACTCCAATAGCCATAATATATATTCTGGCTGCTTTTATGAGCCTCATAACACTCGATTGCTGTCATCTAAATTTAATATTTTTGCAATAGCTCCTGCTTCAAAACTCCAATAGCCATAATATATATTCTGGCTGCTTTTATGAGCCTCATAACACTCGTATTCTTTATTATACCAGTCCTCTTTCAAATATTTCTCCAATAAATCTGATTTATCTCTTTATGAGCCTCATAACACTCGTATTCTTTATTATACCAGTCCTCTTTCAAATATTTCTCCAATAAATCTGATTTATCTCTTTCTTTAACTAACTCTTTCATTATTTGAAATCTGTCTGGAAATAAAAGTGGTAAATTAGGTTGTTTTTCCCCCATCAGAAAAAGCAACAACCAGTCCTTTACCTCTTTTTCTTTCAGTTTTCTTTTTGTTAATGTAATCAGTTTTTGCTCTATTTCAAATAGGACTGCAAGTGATAGCATCTTTAAATTCTCATTATATGCAACCGGTGAAAAGAAGGACATTATCCACTCTTCATATATTTCCATAAAATCACTTCTTAAACAAGCTATGTTATCTCCCTTAGAATACCTTGCTATTATAATTCCAAGTTTAATACGAAAAATCCCCTGTTTTACTGGCACTAATCTTTCTGGTCTTACTTCTCCGCCATTTACTTTTTTCGTTAATTTTAAAATTCTAGCTGTATCTTCTGCTATGAATTCATCGAAATATTGTTCACTTTTAATATAATCTCTCATTCCCTGATTTTCTCCATTTGGTATACACCACTGTATCATTAGATAACTTTATTTTCCATTAATGCTTTTTCTATTCGCTGCACCTTTTTCGCATCATCCAGAGTTTTCCACGCATGATGTGTCACATTGGGCATCTCCACACAAATAATTTTTTCCGGCTCAGCCATTAAATCTTCAAAATCATCCGCGGCGCAATAGATGCATTTTTTATGGTTCATTGCAAAGTCAATCTCACCTTCCTGTATCCTGTCACAAGTCATGCCAAATATATGATTAATTATATTTTGCAATTTTTCTTCTGAAAATTCTTTTTGATGCAAATTTAAAAATAGATTTCACTTTATCAATAAAATCATTATAAACATCATCCTTCAACAAATTAATATATGCATAACTCATACCG
>NZ_QTVB01000122.1:0-1250 GCF_003435965.1 Roseburia sp. AF42-8 | reverse complement strand
TTATATCATCGTTTGTATCTTGCTTCGTAGTATCATAATATAATTCTAAGGTGTATATAGGATTGATGTTTTTATCTATATTATCTACTTTTTCCCAATTCTTGATATCTAAAATAGCATTGACCTTATCTATACTACTTTTATCTTCATATTTTGTTATCAGCTCGTCGCTTTGAGCGTCATGTATCTCTATTGATACCGCAGAATTTAACATCAAATCTGCATAGTCTTTTGTAGTATCACTAATCCTTTTGTTATTGGCGTAAATAAAGGAAAATAAAGCAACAACAATAATGACTAAACCGATTATAATTCCTATATAGAATGGCTGTTTTTTTATCTTCTTATCAATATCTTTTACCATACGAAAATCTCCTTTCAATAAAACGTCAAGAGAAACATTGAACTCATCACTAATTTTTACTAATGTAGATAAATCTGGATAGCTTTTTTCGTTCTCCCAATTCGAAACCGTTTGCCTTGTTACATTATACATTTTTGCAAAAGCTTCTTGTGTCAGCCCTCGTTCCTTTCTGATTTGTGCAATCGCTTGACCTAATTGCATATTCCTACCTCCTTACAATTACATTTTTATATGTATTTGCTAAATTAACAAGCAATTAGCTTTTTACATTTCTATTTTTTAACGCAAATATTCTTTGCCTTCTTGTTTTTCATGATATTTTCATATACAACGTGTGAGGCAACTTCCGATTTTCTTAATTCTCCAAACTTGAATTTAACGTTCTCTTTTATGTCTATCAATAAGCAACAAAACAAACATAATAAGCCATATCCACCATGCGATCCAACAGCCTATTCCTTGATATTAGATATCTATGATTATTCCAATAATAAAAGGAACTGACATAAACATTATTCTTTTTCCATATGCCTTACACATAGCATTCTCATCGTATTTCTTTCATTCATCCGCTGATTTCATATTATAACCCGACAAGAATTTAGCAGCTTTTCCTTCTGATTTATAAAACCACATTCCAAACAAAAACATAATCACTTCCATCATAAAGTCAAAAACAATATAGAAAATATAATACAATTTCTCCTTTCAGCCAATCACTCTTATCTCTTTGGATTTTCTACATTACTCTTCAGCTTTGACCAAACATAGCAAATTAGTATATCCTGACTGCATAAGTAATTGCTTAAAACCAGACATCACTTCTTCTTTTGTATAATTATTATTTTTCAAAAACTCACTATCCTTCTCACTAAGGTATTGGTAG
>NZ_QTVB01000121.1:0-1339 GCF_003435965.1 Roseburia sp. AF42-8 | reverse complement strand
AATTTAAAAACATAAAGAAAATCAAAAAATGCTTTATTGATATTCCTTTAAAAGTCAAAGAAGTCAAAAACGTAATTGACATTTTGATATCTTTGTGTATAATGTAAATCAAGAAGTCAAAGAAGTCAAACAAATCGAAAAGAAAGGAAGGAGGGCTGTGGATTGAAATATAGGGTTGTTTCGGTTTTGAAAGATAATAGACCACGTTTTTTGATTATTTCTGATATTGAAGAAATTGAAATCCTTCCATCAAAGTATTTGAAGCATCTGGATCAGATTAATGCTTCTCCGAATACTGTAAAATCCGCAGCCTTCGCACTTTCATATTATTACAATTATCTGCAGGAGCAAACGATAGGATTGGATGAGATTACATTGCTATCCTATTCAGAGCAGAATAAACATTTTATTGATTTCTTGTATTGGGTTAAGAGTGGAAAGCATACTGAGCATAAAACACAGACGAGCAATAAGACCTGCAATATGTATCTTGGTGCAGTCTTCAGATACTACCAGTTTTTGGCACTGGAAGATGTCTTGCCAATGCTTAAAGTCTTACGAGTAAAAAAAGTATCATATTTTGACAGTATGGGAGTAAATCATCAAAATGCAGTGAATTCGTTTAAAGGTTTCTTCAAAGAAGAAGAATCTAATCTGGAAGAAATAACATCCGAAGAAATACAGGAGCTGATAAATGCCTGTACGAATGATAGAGATCTATTGCTGATAGCAATGATGGCAGAAACCGGTCTTAGATTAGGGGAAATTCTAGGAATCCATTATACCGAAGATATTGATTTTGAAAGAAGGACGGTTTGGGTAAGGTATCGTGAATCTAATACCAACTTGGCAAGAGCAAAAAATGCAGAATATAGAATGGCTTTGTTAAGTAATACAACTTTTGAGTTCTTGGTTAAGTACATTTCTGATAATCGAAAAAGTCTGATGAACTCGGAGTATCTATTTACAAAATTAACTGGAAAAAACAAAGGAGAGCCATTAGATGCGGATTCTGTGTATAGCATGTTGAAAAGGCTATCCAAAAAAACGGATATCAATTCCCATCCGCATCAGCTCCGACACTATTTTGCGGAGGAAAGAAGAAAAGAAGGATGGGATTTGAATGACATTCGTTTTGCCTTGGGGCATAAGAAAGTTGAAACTACCATTAAATACTTGGGTGAAAATAATGAACGATTGATAGAAGCGACAGATCAATACTACTTAAATAATGAAGATTTATACCAAATTGCAGATTTTCTGTAAAAGGAAGGAGGGATTACCTTGGCAGTATTAAAAATTGTTCCGAAGTTATATCAGGAAAAAATATCTGAAAAAT
>NZ_QTVB01000120.1:0-1345 GCF_003435965.1 Roseburia sp. AF42-8 | reverse complement strand
GATACAGATTATAAGACTTATATAAGGCAGGGGGATAATATGGTTACTGTAAATAATTCTGACTATTATAATAACATTCCAGCGGGCAGGGATTTAAACAACCTGCCCAATACTTCCAGCACTGGTACAACTGTAGGATATCAATATGATGGACTTACAGAGGAGGATCGTTTCGTACAAAAAGTTTTGCAGGAGCATTATGATAAAGTGTACAAAGAAAATTTGTCTCATTCTGATCCAATGGCATATATCGAATCAAAATATTGTGATGTGACCTCACCTAATTTTTGCTCATATATGACAGAAGACCAGCGTTCCATAGCTTACCGTACAGAGAAAAGAATGTTACAATCCGGAGGAAAACCTGTGGGTGGATTTGCACGGTATGATTATGCATTAAGGAATTACAAGGATGTATATACAGGTGGTTCAAGAAGTGTTGGTTATGTACGCAATACTGACAGGGAAAAACAGCATGCCAGAAGTGTTGTAAATCAGCAAATTTCAAATCTACTTTCAAAGAATGGGATATCAATATCAAAACAGGCAGATTTGGTATTTTCTATTGACCCATATACATATCAACTAACGGTGTCGGGAAATGCAGATAGAGATACATTATCGCAGATAGAAAAATTGCTGAATGAAGGAGATAATGCAAAAAATATTTGGACGCATGCGTGGATTTGTATGCATGATGCAGATAATGAAATTGTTAATTCGCAGGCAAATATGACAAAGGCAAACCAATATTCTTTATGGCATGAAGTGTATGAGACAACTGGATATGATGCACGCAATGCGACATATAAAAATGGTACTTTTATTGCAGAGGATGGTACAGATTTACTGGCATTGTTTAAGGAAAAATCTAAAAATGGTGCAGGGTATGAACTTTATTCTAAGAGATGGCTGCAATATGCTAAAAATGGCTGGAAGAAAGAAAATGATTTGGTATTAAAAATAGGATTTGACAGCAGTGGATTGTATGATATAGGGCAGGAAAGAGGATATGGAGCAACGCAGAATATGTGGATGAAAGGTATTAGTCAAAGTATATTTGAAGCTAGCGTGTGATCAATATTATATTGATTCTGAGAGAAATCCAACAGGTGGCATAGTTGGAAGGACTCCGAATAATGAAAGGAGATATGTTAATATGGCAGTTACAGGAATAGGAACATATGCGTCATATACGAATAGTTATGGCAATACACAAAATGCTGGAAACAAAACGGGCAGGACATATAAGAATGCTCATGAATATAAGAACTATTTAACACAAAAATACGATTGTTTACGAAGCAGGGATTATTCCGTAAATATAAACAGTTCTCTTTTGTCA
>NZ_QTVB01000012.1:0-87318 GCF_003435965.1 Roseburia sp. AF42-8 | reverse complement strand
GACTGAGCCAACCGAACCGACTGAGCCGACCGAGCCAACTGAGCCGACCGAGCCAACCGAACCAACCCAGCCGGCAGAATCAACGGAACCGGCACAGCCGGCAAATCCAGCCCAGCCAGCATCATCAGAAACAGCGGTAACTCCGGCAGATAACAATACACAGCCGGAGACAGCCGTACAGACACCGGTAATCCAGGCACAGACTCCGGTTACACAGACCCAGGTGGCACAGACACCAGTCAGACAGCAGCAGGCAGCACAGCAGCCACAGGATGCAGAAGAACCGGTGGTATTAGAAGATGAAGAGGTTCCACTGGCGAATGTAACGGACGATAATGCAAAACAGGAAGTAACTGCATTAGAAGATGAAGCAGTTCCTCTGGCAGCAAATCCGGCGGGAGAAGATAACTGTATCATCCATTGGATTATGATGATTCTTACGATTGTATTTGCAGGATATAATGTAGTAAGGGCAGTACTTCGTCAGAAGAGAAATGCATAAAGGCAGGAGGCAGAAAGTATGAAAAAAGTAGATGGAATCATTGCTGTTATATATGTAATTGCTATGGCAGTGCTGTTTTTCTTGAGAGACTGTGAGAAAGATCTTCCAATGGGAATTCTGGCACTGGCTGTTACCGCAGCTGCAGTAGCATGTATGGTTATCCAGAATAAAAAGCGTGATAGCAAAGCAGCAAGAGCTTAAAAAAATAATATAAATAAGTATTGCAGGCAGGACGATAGAAAATGAAAATACATTTTGTCGTCCTGCTGTTTTTAGTTGCCAGCCATTTGAAGAAAGCTTTCACTTGACATTATTTTGAAATTGAGTTATTGTATTAATTAAATAATACAATAATAATTGCAAAGAAGAAAAGGGAGATTAGGTATGGCAAAGAAAAAGAAGAAAAGGGAGTTTGAAACAAAGCAGATAAAGCTGCCTCATGTAAAGGGGCTGTCCATTGTACTTCCGGTTATTTATATTTTATGGGTGGCAGTGATGTATTATCTTCTGCTTCCGGCATTGAATATTCATTCCAGAGGTTTATGGCTGTTTGTATTAGGCGTTATGTTATTCCCGTTAGGAATAATAGGTGCGTTGGTATCGGCAGCCAGGAAGGCGGAAGGTAAGTCCGCAGGAAAGCTGGAAAAGCCGGTAAACGGTATTTTTGCAGCAGTTGGAGTAATCGGAATTCTGTTCCTGATTCTTTTATTTTATGGCAGCAAAATGTTCCATGCACAGGCATATGCAGATATCCTGACCATCGAAGACAGTGATTTTAACAGCGATATCAATACAGCATCTTCTGTATCAAAGATTGCGTTAATGGATACGGACAGTGCAGTATTGCTGGGTAATCGTGAAATCGGAAGCCTTTCAGAAGTGGTGAGCCAGTATAATGTATCGGAAGACTACACACAGATTGATTATCAGGGGGCACCAACGAAAGTATCTGCATTAGAGTATGCCGGCTTCTTTAAATATATGGGAAATAAGGAAAATGGTGTTCCGGGTTATATAACTGTTGATCCGGTAGGACAGAAGGCGCAGTATGTTCCGGTAAAGGAAGGAATGATTTATGTTCCGTCTGCTTACTTTGGCAAGGATTTAAGAAGGCATATCCGTATGAATTACCCGGATAAACTTTTCGGAAATCTTCATTTTGAAGTGGACGAAGATGGAAAACCATACTATATTGCCAGTGTATACAAATACACCATCGGTTTATTTGGTGGAGAAACTGTTGAGGGTGCAATCAGCTGTGACCCAATCAGCGGAGACTGTCAGTATTATGATGCATCAGAAGTGCCGAACTGGATGGATGATGTCTTTGACGGGGATCTTCTGGTGGAACAGTATAACTGGTATGGAGAATTATCTAATGGATTTATGAACAGCATCTTCGGCAAAAAAGGCTGTAAGAAATGTACGGAAACGGTAGTAGAGGATGAAGACGGAGATGAGGAATCTTACGAAGCAAACTTCGGCTATGTTGCCAAAGACGGGGATATCTGGATTTATACCGGAGTTACTTCCGTCAATGATGATGCCTCCAATATCGGGTTTATACTGGTAAATGAGCGGACTTCAGAAGCACATTATTACAGTATTGCAGGAGCAGATGAAAGCTCTGCAATGGCTGCTGCAGAAGGAGAAGTGCAGGAGAAAGGATACCGTGCATCTTTCCCGTCTTTGATTAATGTAGATGGTCAGCCGACTTATATTATGGTATTAAAAGATGCCAGCGGCATAGTGAAGCTTTATGGCATGGTAAATGTAGAATCTTATAATATGGTAACAACAGCAGCCAGTCTCGATGAGTGCTTTGCAAAGTATCGTAAGATGACAGGCAGTGATGGTACAGAAAACACTGGGAATCCGGAAGAGGCAGAAAATTCTTCCGGGGACAGCAACAGCACTGCAGGTAATGCACAGACAGCAGCCAAAGGAAAAACAATTCCGGAAGGTGAGACAGAGACAAGAAGTTTTGTAATCAGTGAAATGCAGTATGTTGAGATTGCAGGAGAGACCTATGTTTATCTGGCAGGAGACGACGGTATGGTATACTGGCAGAAGTTTTCTGATAATGAACAATTGATTTTCCTGCATGCGGGAGATACCGTTACTGTAAATGGAATTATGGATAAAGATAATATTTACTGGATAGATACCATTGGGATCATGCAGTAGGAAGGCGAAGAAATGGAAGCAGCAATCCTTGTAGTAATTATGATTGCAGGATTTACTTATTCAGCAATTAAGACAAAAGAAAGTTGGAAGAACCGCTGCAAACGGACACTGAAAGAAAAATATGGAAAAGAACCTGAGAAAAAGGAATTTAAAAGAGAACTGATAAGAAATTATCTGGATACTGTGGGTGGAACACAACAGGTGGATGAGGTCACATGGAATGACCTTAATATGGATGATGTGTACCAGAGAATCAACAACTGTGATTCCACCATGGGAGAAGAAATTTTATATGCAAAGCTTCATTATGCGAAGCAGACGAAGGAAGAAGAGGAGCTTTTAGAAAAAAGAATAGCTTTTTGTGAAGCAGATGATGAAAAACGCTATCATCTGGAAGAAACTTTGTCAAAGCTTGGAAAGAGAGACGAGGCTTACTATATTCCATCCTTTATCCAGACAGTAGAGGATTTTGCAATTTCAAATCTCTGGGTTTATCAGATGCTCCGGATATTGCTGGTGGTAGTTGTTGTGGCGGCAGTCGTATTTCATAATATATATGCTCTGTCAGCTTTGGTGGTAGTATTTCTTGTGAATTTGTCGGTGTATATCTTTACGGTCCGGCTGAAGTTTGACCAGGAGATTCATATGATGGGAACGGCGGCATACCTGATTACGGTAGCACGAGAACTGGAGCAGGAATACCGGAAAGACAAAATATGTGAGGAACTGGCACCGCTGCTTCCGGTATTTGCCAAAATGGATAAGAAGGCATTTCTGCTAAATATCCAGAGCAGAAATGCCATGGGAGATGTGTTTGAAATGCTGCAGGATTTCCTGCTGGGAGTAACCCAGTGGCATATCCTTACTTATATGAAAGTATTGAATCAGTTTATGGATAACCAGGATGCTTATCTTAAGATTTACCGGGTGGTAGGAGAACTGGATGCAGCGGTCAGCACAGGCTCTTTCCGAAAGAGTCTGCCTCTTGTGACAGTACCGGAATATGAGGAAGCAAAGCAGCTTGAGATGGAAGAAATTTATCATCCGCTGCTTCATGGAGCAGTGACCAATTCTATGGAACTTCAGCATAACTGCATTATCACAGGCTCCAATGCTTCCGGTAAGTCAACCTTTATCAAGACCATAGCTGTCAATGTGATACTGGCACAGAGCATTCATACCTGCACCGCAAAAAGAATGCATCTGCCTCATGCAAAAATGATTACTTCCATGGCGGTAAGAGACGATATTTTATCCGGTGACAGTTATTTTATTAAAGAGATTAAATATTTAAAACGTATCCTGGATGCTTTGTCGGAGGATGAACTGGTTATCTGTGTTATTGATGAAATCTTAAGAGGAACCAATACCCAGGAGCGTATTGCAGCTTCAAAAGCAATCATGGAATATCTGGCACATCATAACTGCATTGCAATTGTGGCATCCCATGATAAGGAATTGACGGAGCTTGAAAAAATTGGTTATGACAATTATCATTTTTCCGAAGAGTTTGGAGAAGCGGATATTGTATTTGATTATAAATTGCAGAAGGGACCGGCAAATTCCCAGAATGCAATCCGCCTGCTTTCCTTTACCGGGTTCCCGGAAACGATTATTGAGAGGGCGGAAAATATCAGAAGCGAATATCGGTAAAAATAATGCTTGACGAACGAAATGACATATGGTACTATAAGCAAGTTGAAGAAAGTAGAGTATCCACTCTCACCTTAGCACAATCAAGTGACTAAGTGTTTATAATGAGTATGCAATGAGCGAATCATTTTGAAGTGGATAGTCTGTCTATCCACTTTTTTTGCGGAAATAAACGGAAAGTTGTCTGGCAAAGCTGTGGTGAATTTAATTTTGGAGGTGTACGACCATTAGCGAGTTAATGATCAATGAACAAATCAGAGATAAGGAAGTCCGCCTGATTGGCGCGGATGGTGAACAGTTAGGTATCATGTCAGCAAGAGAAGCATATAAGCTGGCGCAGGAAGCAGAACTTGATTTAGTAAAGATTGCTCCTGGAGCAAAGCCACCTGTATGTAAGATTATCGATTACGGTAAATACAGATATGAGCTTGCAAGAAAAGAGAAGGAAGCACGTAAGAAACAGAAAACGGTTGAATTAAAAGAAGTTCGTCTTTCTCCAAATATCGATACCAATGATTTGAATACCAAAATGAATGCCGCAAGAAAGTTCATTTCCAAAGGAAATAAAGTAAAAGTTACACTTCGTTTCCGTGGTAGAGAAATGGCACATGTACAGGCAAGCAAACATATTCTGGATGATTTTGCAGAAGCACTTGCAGATATTGCAGTAGTGGAGAAAGCACCAAAGCTGGAAGGCAGAAGCATGGGTATGGTGCTGGCAGAGAAAAGATAATGATTTTAAGGAGGAATAAATTATGCCAAAACAGAAAACAAGCAGAGCAGCAGCAAAACGTTTCAAATTAACAGGAACAGGAAAATTAAAGAGAAACAAGGCTTATAAGAGACATATCTTAACAAAGAAAACAACTAAGACTAAGAGAAATCTTAGAAAACCTGCAATGACAGATGCAACAAATGTTAAGAATATGAAGAAGATTTTACCATATTTATAAGAATTGGTTAAGGAGGAATAGAACATGGCAAGAATTAAAGGCGGCTTAAACGCTAAAAAGAAACATAATAGAACATTAAAATTAGCTAAAGGTTACAGAGGAGCACGCTCCAAACAGTATAGAGTAGCAAAACAGTCTGTCATGAGAGCCTTAACAAGTTCTTATGCAGGAAGAAAACAGAGAAAGAGACAGTTCAGACAGTTATGGATTGCCCGTATTAACGCAGCAGCAAGAATGAATGGATTATCTTACAGCAAATTTATGTATGGTTTAAAATTAGCTGGTGTTGATATGAACCGTAAAATGTTAGCTGAGATGGCTGTAAATGATGCAGAAGGATTTGCAACATTGGCAGAGCTTGCAAAAACAAAACTTGCTTAGTTTTAAGAAGTGGACAAGTTATAAAAGAGGATTGTGGTTATTCGCAATCCTCTTTTTTGATGTTCGGTTCATTTGAAGTTTTTGCGGAAGCATCCTGCCCGGAAGCTTCTTTTTTGATGGAATCCAAATCTTCTCTTAAAGAGTAATGATTCTTAAGTAAGCGGTATACCATGGTATAAGCCCAGATGAGAACCGGGACAACCACAGTGGCATAGATGGAAGCCTTAAGACAGTTTGTGGCAAAATCGCTTCCAATCAATGCAAAAACAAGAGTGGAAACATAGAGGGCAACTAAGAGTACAACACCGATAATTGCAAGAATCTGTTTTGTCTTTTTCATATATGACCTCAACTTTCTTTGATGACCTGTTTTTAGAAAAAAGCAATATACATTATTTTAACATTTGACAGCGGATAGTCAATCAGAAAATGTAAAGTTGCAGAGGATAAATACTTGAAAAAAGCACAAAATATGCTATACTGAAACAAGCGTTATACGACTAAATATGGATTAAAGGATGGATATGAACAATGGCATTATTAGAAGAATGGCAGAAGATTGCTTATGATCAGCAGGCAGATAGAGGAAAATTACAGAAGTTCTGGCAGAGATATTTTATGTTAGAGAAGGGCGTATATGAGAAGCTTTTAACAAACCCGGATGAGAAGGTAGAAGGAACTGTAAAAGAGCTGGCAGAGAAATACGACCTCAGCATTATGGATATGACTGGATTCTTAGATGGAATCAATGACAGCCTGGTAACACCAAACCCAATTGATACTATGGAAGAGGATACCAAGGTAAGCCTTGCATTCGATAAAGAAAAATTATACAAGAACATGGTAGATGCCAAAGCTGACTGGCTCTATGAATTACCACAGTGGGATGAAATTTTTGATGCAGATACCAAGAGAAAGCTTTATTTAGAACAGAAGAAATCCGGCACTGTTGTAGTTGGAAAGAAAGTTGGAAGAAATGATCCGTGTCCTTGTGGAAGTGGAAAGAAATATAAATTCTGCTGCGGAAGATAAGAATAAAATATTTTGGAAAACATTTGGAAAATATTTCGCAGAAAAACTCTTTACATAGCAGAAAAAAGAGTATACAATAGCTTTTGTCAAAAGGACAAAACAAAGAAGAGACGAGTAGCATGACAGGAAGTCAAAGAGAGGAATACATCTGGTGAGAGTATTCTGATGGAGTGTAATGTGAAGACCAGCTCTGAGTGACCCCAATCCGGTCCGGTGATTCCGTTATCATCAGAATGAGCGGTTGTACGATAAGTACAGCAAGCAGGGTGGAACCACGATAGAGTATCGTCCCTGATGCATAAATTTTATGCATCAGGGATTTTTTACTTTGCAGTTATTAATACCAATATAATAAGAAAAGGAGACTTGAACATGAAAATCACATTAAAAGATGGCTCAGTAAAAGAGTACAGTGAAGCAAAATCAGTCTATGATATTGCAGCAGATATCAGCGAAGGCCTTGCAAGAGTTGCATGCGCCGGTGAAGTAGACGGAGAAGTGGTGGATTTACGAACCGTTCTTGACAAGGACTGCAATTTAAATATTATAACAGCAAGTGATGAAGAAGGATTAAAGGTAATCCGCCATACTGCATCCCATGTACTGGCTCAGGCGGTAAAGAAATTATTCCCGGATGCCAAGATTACGATCGGACCGGCAATTGAAGATGGATTCTATTATGATTTTGATCATGCCCCATTTTCAAGAGAAGACCTCGATAATCTGGAAGCAGAGATGAAGAAGATTATCAAGGAAGGTCATGAATTAAAACGATTCACACTTCCAAGAGAGGAAGCAATCAAATTCATGCAGGAACGTAATGAGCCATACAAAGTAGAACTGATTGAAGAATTACCAGAGGGAGAAGAAATTTCTTTCTATGACCAGGGCGGCTTCGTAGATTTATGTGCTGGCCCACATCTGATGACAACCAAGGGCGTAAAGGCATTTAAGCTGACATCATCTTCCATGGCATATTGGAGAGGTAATTCTGACAAAGCAAGATTACAGAGAATTTATGGTACTGCTTTTAATAAGAAGGAAGAGTTAAAAGAATACTTAGAGAAATTAGAAGATGCCAAACGCCGTGACCATAACAAACTTGGCCGTGAAATGGGATTATTTACCACTGTTGACGTTATCGGACAGGGACTTCCTTTATTTACACCGAAGGGAACCAAGATGATTATGAAACTGCAGCGTTGGATAGAAGACTTAGAGGATAAAGAGTGGGGTTATGTACGTACCAGAACTCCGCTGATGGCAAAGAGCGACCTCTATAAGATTTCCGGACACTGGGATCACTACATGGATGGAATGTTCATTTTAAATAAGGACAGCGACGACAAAGAGACAATGGCACTGCGTCCGATGACCTGTCCATTCCAGTATTATGTATACATGAATGAACAGCACTCTTACAGAGATCTGCCATATCGGATGTCAGAGACTTCTACATTGTTCCGGAATGAGGACTCCGGAGAGATGCATGGACTTACCCGTGTCAGACAGTTTACTATTACAGAGGCACATATTATTCTTTGCCCGGAACAGGCGGAAGAAGAACTTACCAGATGTACTGAACTTTGCCATTATGTAATGACTACACTTGGTATCGATGGAGATGTTACTTACCGTCTGTCCAAATGGGATCCGAACAACAAAGAAAAATATCTGGGCGACGAAGCATATTGGAACAGTACCCAGCAGTATCTGCGTGATGTTATGGATAAGAATGGCATCAAGTATACAGAAGCAGATGGGGAAGCTGCATTCTACGGACCAAAGATTGATATTCAGGCAAAGAATGTATATGGAAAAGAAGATACCATGGTTACCATCCAGCTTGACTGTGCAAGTGCAGAGAAGTTTGGCATGTACTATATCGATGAGAAGGGTGAGAAAGTACTTCCTTGGATTATCCATCGTACATCCATGGGATGTTATGAGCGTACCCTTGCATGGCTGATTGAACATTATGCAGGAAAATTCCCAACCTGGCTTTGCCCGGAACAGGTAAGAGTATTGCCGATTTCTGAAAAATATGCAGACTATGCAGAGCAGGTAAGAAAAGAATTAGCAGCTCATGATGTAGATGTAACGGTTGATAACCGTTCTGAGAAAATCGGATTCAAGATTCGTGAAGCAAGACTGGATAAGCTGCCGTACATGCTGGTAGTTGGTCAGCAGGAGGCAGAGGACGGAACCGTATCCGTAAGAAGCCGTTTTGCAGGAGATGAAGGTGTAAAACCTTTAGGAGAATTCATTGATGCAATCTGCGAAGAGATTCGTACAAAGGAAATCCGTAAGGAAGAAGTTGCAGAAGAAAAATAAAAATGCAATAAAATCTAATTTTTAATTTTATAATTTATATGGATTCAAAAAGACTGTTGCTGGCAATTTGCACCGGACAACAGTCTTTTTTGCTTTACAGGAAAGCAGCCGCCGCAGGCACGAGAATGTGTCAAGGTACATTCTTTTTTACATGAAGTTGGTAACATAAAAAGATTTCCTTTGGAGATACTAAACATGTAACGAAAGAAAGGAGATGATTTTTGTGACAGAATTAAAATGTTCTGTAAGAAGCTGCAGTTTCCAGAAAGATGATTGCTGTTGCCGTGGAAATATTACGGTAGAGGGTGCACATGCAAACCGCAATAGCGAGACAAGCTGTGGAAGTTTTGAAGAGAAGAAAAACTGTGGATGTGCCAATTCGACCGGTAAACCGCCTAAGATGAGCGATGTTACCTGTGAGGCAGTAAACTGTAAATTCAATGAAGGAAGAAAATGTCATGCAAAAGACATCCAGGTAGCCGGAACGAATGCCTGTACCTGTATGGAAACAGAGTGTGCCAGCTTCTGTTGTTCCTAAAAAGTGGAATATCAGTAAGTTTTAGCAAAATATTTCTGTGTCTACTCTTAACAGATTGGACACAGAAATTTAGAAGAATCTTAAGAAAAATACTATTGTAAATGAGATGAAAGAAAGTATAATGTGATTGAAGCATAAATAAAGCAGAAGTAATGTGTAAGGTGTAGATGGTAAACAGGAGGAAGCAAATGAGAAAAAAATCACATATTTTGCTGGCACGTTATATTGCAAAGAATACAGAGGATGAAGAACTTAAGAAACATAGACTGTCTTTTTATATTGGCAGCATCCTGCCGGATTGCAAACCATCTTTTGTATATAAGAAACATGAAATCAATGGGACGTTTCCGGATGTGAAAAAGATGGTGAATCAATTGATTTTCGGTAAACAGCAGGGGAAACTGACCCGTAAACGCCGGTATTATATGAATCTCGGGCAGGTAACGCATTATGTAGCTGATTATTTTACTTATCCGCATAACAAGATTTATCCGGGAAACTTAAAGGATCATTGTTCCTATGAAGAACAATTGAAGCGAAGCCTTAAAAATTATATTATGAGCCGGAATATGGAAGCAGGAGAAAAAGTGCAGGCTGATTTTTCTGATGCAGAGGCACTGTATGAATATATTTTAGAGAGGCATAAACAGTATCTTGGAAGAAAAATTAATATAGAAACAGATATTCGGAATATAGTAGCAACCAACCGGATGCTGGTGGAGGCCATTGCCGATTTGTTTTATAAAACACAGCATAAGGAAAAAATGCCGCTTGCTGTCGAATATTGACGAAAAAAGATGTTATATTTTGTTTGATTTTTGGTGATGAGCAGAGTAAAATGAATTTACAAAGAACAACACAGAGATGGGACACAGCATAGGAGAAATGCTTATGGATGAAAGGGAAGCACTTCGCATTGCGATTGAACGTGCAAGAATCCGACTGGATGAAGCACTGGAACGAGCGAAAAGTATGGATGAATGCTATGACCTGAGCCTGGAAGTGGACAGACTGATTGAGAACTATGTATCGCTATGTGAGCAAAAAGAACTTGTACCAATAAGATAAAAGTAAAGAGTAAGTGGAAAGAAGTACATTGAGAAATGTGCTTCTTTTTTTTGTGCATTTTTATGTGTAGTATATTGATTTTTTCCCAAAAGTGGGGTAATATGTATTCATAAGTGGAGGAAAGTGGTTGAAAATGGCACAAAGTGGTGGATAAGTTGATAACTTTGTGGATAAATAGCAACCGGACTGAGGTGTTTGACAATGTTCATGGGAGAGTACAGTCACAACATAGACGCCAAGGGCAGAATGATTGTTCCTTCCAAATTCAGAGAACAGCTCGGTGATGAGTTTGTAGTAACGAAGGGTTTGGATGGGTGTCTTTTTGTGTACCCAAATGAAGAATGGCAGAACATTGAAGAAAAATTCCGCAACGTACCACTTACCTCAAAAGATGCAAGAAAATTCTCACGTTTCTTCTTTGCAGGAGCAACAACCTGTGAAGTGGACAAGCAGGGAAGAATTCTTCTTCCGGCAGTGTTAAGAGAATTTGCCGGATTAGAGAAAGAAGTCGTATCAGTCGGAGTCTTAAAGCGAATTGAGATTTGGGACAAGAACAGATGGCAGGATACCAATACTTATGATGACATGGATGAAGTTGCAGAACACATGGCAGAACTTGGCTTGAGTATCTAAAGGAGTGAACATGGAATTTAAACACACATCGGTTCTCTTGCATGAGACCATAGACAATCTGAATATTCGCCCGGACGGAATTTATGTAGACGGAACGCTCGGTGGAGCGGGACATTCTTCCGAAATTGTAAAAAGGCTGAATGAGAACGGAAGGCTGATAGGAATTGACCAGGACGAAGATGCAATTGCAGCAGCCAGTGAGCGGTTAAAGGATTATTCTGATAAAGTAACCATAATCCGCAGCAATTACTGCAATATGAAAGAAGAATTGAACCGTATCGGAGTGACGAAGGTAAATGGAATCCTTCTTGATCTGGGAGTATCTTCCTTTCAGTTAGATACACCGGAGCGAGGATTTACCTACCGGGAAGAAGATGCACCACTGGACATGAGAATGGATCAGCGTCAGACATTAACGGCAAAAGATATTGTAAATGATTACAGTGAATCAGAGTTGTATCGTATCATAAGAGACTATGGGGAAGACCGGTTCGCAAAGAATATTGCAAAGCATATTGCCGCAGCCCGGGCAAAGAAACCAATTGAGACAACCGGAGAGCTGACCGCAATTATCCGGGCATCCATACCGATGAAAGTGCAGAGTACTGGCGGACATCCGGCAAAGAGAACGTTTCAGGCAATTCGTATTGAACTGAATCGTGAACTGGAAGTCTTATCAAATACTCTGGATGAGATGATAGATCTTTTAGAGGAAGATGGAAGAATCTGTATCATTACCTTCCATTCCCTGGAAGACAGAATTGTAAAGAACATCTTTCGCAAAAATGAAAATCCATGTACCTGTCCGAAAGAATTTCCGGTGTGTGTATGTGGCAAGAAACCAAAAGGAAAAGTAATCACTAGAAAACCGATTCTTCCAACAAAATCTGAAATGGAAGAGAATCCGAGAGCAAAAAGCGCAAAATTAAGAGTATTTGAACGGCATATCAATGACTAGGGAGAGACGTGAAAATGGAGAAGACAAGAAGAAATTATCGAACACGGACTTACATAGATGGAAACACTGTCCGTAAATTAGAAGCTGCACCGGATTACCGCAGAGAACAGGAAGAAAAGCAGCGGGAGGAAATCAGACAGCGCAACAGACGTATGGCGCAGAAGAATCAGGAGAAGTCAGCACATATGGATTTGGGTTATGTGGCATTTTTATCTGTATCGCTGCTGGTTATGTGTGTGGCAGCAGTACTGTATATCCGTCTGCAGTCTGGAATTACAACGCATTTAAAGACAATTTCTGCATTAGAAAGCCAGGTAGCTGAATTAAAGGCAGATAATGATGCGGCAGAAAAAAGAATCGAGACAGCAGTAGATCTTTCAACCATCAAGGATATAGCAATGAACCAGCTTGGCATGAGCTATGCGGGACCGGACCAGATTATACATTATACGGTTGATAAAGAAGATTATATGAATCAGTTTGAGGATATTCCGAATAAGTAGGAAACAAACGTGGTGGTAAAATGGCAGGAAAGAGACGCGGCGGAAAGAAAATAGCAAAATTTAGTAAGAAAATGCAAAAGAAACTTGTAGTGCTGTTTGTAATAATAGCACTACTTTTGTTGGGATTAATTGTAAGATTGATGTATATTGAACACACCAGTGGAAAGAAATACGAAAAGAAAGTATTATCCCAGCAGAAATATGACAGTACGGTCATTCCTTATCAGCGTGGAAATATTACAGACTGCAAGGGAACGATACTTGCAACCAGCGTGGATGTATACAATGTGATATTAGACTGTAAGGTATTAAACAGTGATTCGGCAGATATTGACCCGACCATCGATGCACTGATAACCTGTTTCCCACAGCTGAATGAAACCGATTTACGTAATCTGATTACGGATAAGCCAAAGAGCCAGTACAATGTTCTGGCAAAGAAATTAAGCTATGAAGAGATTCGGGCGTTTGAAGATATGCAGGCGGCAGAAAAGGAAGCTTCCGATAAGAAGAGCGGCGATGCAGAGAAAAAAGGAAAAATTAATGGAGTTTGGTTTGAAAAAGAATACCAGAGAGAATATCCATATGGTTCTCTAGCCAGTGCGGTAGTAGGATTTACTACCAGCGGTAATCTGGGAATGAATGGAGTGGAAAATTCCTATAACAGTGTTTTGAATGGAACCAACGGAAGAGAATATGGTTATCTGAATTCCGACAGTAATTTTGAGAAGACAGTAATCGATGCCCAGAATGGGAATGATGTTACACTGACCATTGATGCAAATATCCAGAAAATCGTAGAAGATAAGATTGCTGCATTTGAAGAAGAATACAGGGATGCAGCAAGAGAAGGTGCTGGAAGTAAACATGTGGGAGTTATTGTAATGAACCCCCAGAATGCTGAAGTGCTTGCCATGGCAAATTATCCAAATTATGACAGTAGTAATCCAAGGGATTTGTCTGCCTATTATACCCAGGAAGAAATTGATGCTATGGATGACGATGCAGAACTGGATGCTTTAAACCAGTTATGGTCTAATTTCTGCATTACTTATACTTATGAACCGGGCTCTACCGTAAAACCTTTTACCGTAGCCTGTGGTCTGGATACCGGAACTTTAGACCCGAACCGTACTTTTATCTGTGATGGATACGAGACGATTTCCGGTCATGACATTCACTGTGTAAATACCAACGGACATGGACTTGAAACAGTAGAAGATGCCTTAAAGAATTCCTGTAATGATGCCCTGATGCAGATGTCTTATGATATCGGACCTGAGAATTTCTCCAAGTATCAGCAGATTTTCGGCTTTGGTACCAAGACAAACATTGATTTACCGGGAGAAGCTAGAACCGATTCCTTAATTTATACCGAAGACCAGCTAAGCACCATTAACCTGGCTACCAATTCCTTTGGACAGAACTTTAATGTTACCATGATACAGGTGGCAAGTGCTTTTTGTTCCATTATTAATGGTGGTAACTATTATCAGCCACATGTGGTAAAGAAAATAACAGATGAAAATGGGAATGTCATACAGGAAGACAATGGAACCTTGTTAAAGAAAACAGTGTCTTCATCTACCAGTGAATTATTAAAACAGTATCTTTATGCAACGGTTTCCGATGGTACCGGAAAATATGCAAAAGTGCCGGGATACTCCATGGGTGGAAAGACCGGAACAGCACAGAAGCTTCCTCGAGGACAGGGAAATTATCTGGTTTCCTTTATCGGTTTTGCACCAGTAGACAATCCGCAGCTTTTGGTATATGTAGTAGTAGACGAACCAAACGCAGAAGAAGAGTTTCACAGTACCTTTGCACAGGAAATCGCAAAGGGAATTTTCGAAGAGACACTGCCTTATCTTAATATTTATCCGGATGAGGACATTGTTGTAACAGAAGAGACAGACCCGGCAGAAGCACCGGCAGATGGAACAACAGATGTTCCGGATTCTGCACCGGAGGATTCTATGGTAGACCAGACACCGGATATTGCAGAGGAAACAGTACCACCGGAGGATGGTTTACAGCCACAGGATGTAGCACAATAGAGAAAACAACATAACCTTGTAAAAGTTGTAATAGATTATAATAACTGCTTTTATGAGGTTATGTTTTTATGTTTCAGCAAAAAATGCAGGAGGAAGAAGAAAACAGATTTTGCATCTATCGGAATAAAACCTTTAACCGACGAAAAATTATGATTATTTTTGTGGCAGTATTACTGCTGATGGTATTTCTGATGGGACGACTGGTGTATCTTATGATATTCTGTTCAGAATACTATGGGGTCCGGGCTGAGAACCTACATGAAAGAGAAAGGGATATCAAGGCGGCAAGAGGAAATATTTATGACAGAAATGGTGTGGTTTTAGCAGAAAATAAGACGGTATGTACGATTTCTGTGATTCACAGCCAGATAGAAGACCCGGAAAAGGTAATTGCAGTTTTAACAAAAGAGCTTGGCATGTCAGAAGAGACAGTGCGGAAGCGGGTAGAGAAGGTTAGTTCCATTGAACGGATTAAGACGAATGTGGAGAAAGAAACCGGAGATGCGATTCGATCTTATGAACTGGCGGGCGTGAAGATCGATGAAGATTATAAACGGTATTATCCTTATAATGAACTGGCTTCTAAAGTAATCGGATTTACTGGCGGGGACAATCAGGGAATTATCGGAATAGAAGTAAAATATGATGAATATCTGGAGGGCATCAATGGAAAGATACTTACATTGACAGATGCCAGAGGCGTAGAGATAAAAAATGCCGGAGAGCGGCGGAGTGAGCCGGTAGAAGGAGATGACCTTTATTTAAGTCTTGATTATAATATCCAGATGTATGCAGCGCAGGCGGCAGTAAAGGTGCGGGAGGAAAAACAGGCAGATAGTGTCAGCATCCTTGTAATGAACCCACAGAACGGCGAAATTCTTGCTATGGTAAATGAACCGGAGTTTAATCTCAATGAACCTTTTGCCTTAAATACGGAGAATGACACGGAATTGAGCGAAGAGGAGAAGCAGGATGCTTTAAATAAAATGTGGAGAAACCAGTGCATCAATGACACTTATGAACCGGGATCCACTTTTAAGATAATAACAGCATCCGCAGCCTTGGAGGAGGGAAAAGTAAGTCTTTCTGACCAGTTTAACTGTCCGGGATATAAGATTGTGGAGGATAGGAGAATCCGCTGCCATAAAGTGGGAGGGCATGGGGCAGAGGATTTTACCCATGGCATTATGAATTCCTGCAACCCGGTATTCATAGAAATCGGACTTCGTATCGGTTCCGACCGCTTCTGCGATTATTTTGAACAGTTTGGTTTATTATCCAGGACAAATATAGATTTACCGGGGGAAGCATCCACCATTATGCATAAAAGAGAAAATATCGGTCAGGTGGAGCTTGCAACCATGTCCTTTGGGCAGTCCTTCCAGATTACACCGATTCAGCTTGCAACTACGGTTCCTCTATTATAAATGGAGGAAACCGTGTGACGCCGCATTTTGGCGTGGAGACGAAAAATGCAGAAGGAGAAGTGACACATACTTTTGTCTATGGACAAAAGGAACATATTGTAAGCGAAGAAACTTCCACCACCATGCGCTATTTGCTGGAAAAAGTAGTATCTGAGGGCAGTGGAAAGAATGCGGCTCTTGAAGGCTTTTCTATTGGCGGCAAAACCGCAACGTCCCAGACGCTTCCACGTAGTGAAAAAAGGTATATTTCTTCTTTTTTAGGCTTTGCTCCGGCTGACGATCCGCAGGTACTTGCCTTAATTATTATCAATAATCCACAAGGCGTTTATTATGGTGGAACCATAGCAGCACCGGTCTGCCGGGATTTGTTTTCCAATATTCTGCCATATCTTGGCATTGAGCAGGCACTAGTTACAGAAGATGCGGAAATTCAGGAAAATCCGTGAAACTTTGGGAAGATATCTTGCAGGAAATCTCTAAATAACGTATACTAGATAAGTTGAAATGATATACAAAAAGAAAATAAAAAGAGGTGCAGTTATGACGTATCATGTTATTCTTCCGGTTATTATCGCTTTTGCAGTGAGTGCATTGTTAGGACCGGTCGTAATTCCTTTTTTAAGAAGATTGAAAGTTGGTCAGACGGAGCGGAAAGAGCTTGAATCCCATCAGAAGAAAATGGGAACCCCTACCATGGGTGGATTGATGATTATCGCAAGTATTATTGTAACCAGTCTGATTTATGTAAAAGATTATCCGAAGATTATTCCGATTCTCTTTATGGTAGTAGGATTTGGCGTAATTGGATTTTTAGATGATTATTTGAAGGTTGTACTGAGACGATCGGATGGACTGCTTGCATGGCAGAAAATGTTATGCCAGCTTGTAGTGACCACTGTTTTTGTGGTATACATGGTGAAGTTTTCAGATGTTTCCCTTACGATGCTGCTTCCATTTTCCGGTGGAAAATACTGGAATATTGGCTGGCTTGCAATTCCGGTCATGTATTTTGCAGTAATCGGAACTGTAAACGGAGTCAACTTTACCGATGGCTTAGATGGTCTTGCTACCAGCGTAACCATTATCGTAGCAACCTTCTTTACTGTAGTTGCAGTGGGAACTAACAGCGGAATCGAACCGATTACCTGTGCTGTAGTAGGTGCATTGATGGGCTTCCTTCTGTTTAATGTATATCCGGCAAGTGTATTTATGGGAGATACCGGTTCTCTTGCACTGGGTGGATTTGTGGCAGCTACCGCATATATGCTTCAGATGCCAATTTTCCTTCTGATTGTGGGACTGATTTATCTGGTAGAAGTATTATCTGTTATCATTCAGGTAACCTATTTTAAAAAAACAGGTGGAAAGAGAATTTTCCGTATGGCTCCGATTCATCACCACTTTGAATTAGGTGGCTGGTCAGAGACCAGGGTAGTGGCAGTATTTTCAATTGTAACAGCAATCTTATGTCTGGTTGCATTGATTGGATTATAAAGAGACAGGAGTGAATAAAATGGAATTTCAGGAGAAAAATGTACTGGTATTTGGCTCTGGGAAAAGTGGAATTGCTGCAGCAGAGCTGTTAGAAAAACAGAATGCGAATATTTTCGTTTTTGAAGGAAATGAAAAGCAGAGTGTAGCAGAAATCAAAGAAAAATCGGAGAGCTTTGCCAAGGCAGAAATCTATGTGGGCACCCTTCCGGAAGAAGTGATGGATAAACTGGATTTTGTTGTGTTAAGTCCGGGTGTTCCAACCGATTTACCATTGGTAAATGCCATGCGTGATAAGAAAATTACGATTATTGGTGAGATTGAGCTTGCTTATCAGGTGGCAAAAGGAAAAATCCTTGCAATTACAGGAACGAATGGCAAGACGACAACCACTACACTGGTGGGAGAAATTTTATCCAATTACTTTAAGGATGTAAAAGTCGTAGGAAATATTGGAATTCCATATACATCGGTAGCGGCAGATACCACAGAAGAAACGGTAACAGCAGCAGAAATCAGCAGTTTCCAGTTAGAGACAATTGTAGATTTTGCTCCGGATGTATCTGCTATTTTAAATATTACACCGGATCATCTGAACCGTCATCATACCATGGAAAATTATATTAAGGCAAAAGAGGACATTACAAAGAATCAGAAAGCAAACGATGTCTGCGTCTTAAATTATGAGGATGAAGTACTTCGCAAATTTGGGGAATCCTTATCCATGAAAGTGCTCTGGTTTGACAGTAAAAAGCCGGTACAGAATGGATGTTATTTAAATGGTGAGAAGATTATTTATGTCTCTGAGGGCAAAGAGGAAGAAGTCATTGATGTCAATGAGCTAAATATTCTTGGAACCCATAATTATGAAAATGTTATGGCGGCAGTTGCCATGACCATAAGTATCGGAGTACCGATGGATGTCATTGTAAAAACACTGCGTGAGTTCCAGGCAGTAGAGCATAGAATTGAATATGTTACGGAGAAACGTGGCGTAAAATTCTATAACGATTCTAAGGGAACAAACCCGGATGCAGCGATTAAGGGAATTCAGGCAATGAACCGTCCGACACTTCTCATTGGCGGTGGCTATGATAAGCAGTCTGAATATGATGAATGGATAGAAAGCTTCGATGGTAAAGTAAAGAAATTAGTATTAATCGGAGTAACAAAAGAGAAGATTGCAGACTGTGCAAAGAGACATGGATTTACAGAGTATGTATTCGCAGACAGTCTCGAAGAGGCCGTAAATATCTGCTATGACAATGCAGTTTCCGGTGATGCCGTATTATTATCACCGGCATGTGCAAGCTGGGATATGTTTAAAAGCTACGAAGAACGAGGAAGAATATTTAAGGATTTGGTGCGCAATTTAAAGGAGTAGTGATTTATGGGCCGCAGACCGGGAAGAAAATCAGGCACAAAAGAAAAGACAATTAAATATTTTGACTATACACTTTTGTTTGTTATTATTTTCTTAGTGTGTTTTGGTCTGGTTATGCTGTACAGCACCAGTTCTTATAATGCACAGATTGAGTATGGCGATGGAACTCATTATCTAAAGCGGCAGGCATTTGCATGCTGCCTTGGATTTGTTGCCATGTTTGTGATTTCCAAGATTGATTATCATGTGTGGAAGAGACTGTATGGTGTGGCATACATAGGCGCATTTTTACTGTGCGTTTCCGTTATCTTTTTAGGATCGAATGGAAATGGTTCTACCAGATGGTTCCGCCTTGGTCCGCTTTCTTTCCAGCCATCTGAGTTTGCAAAGCTTGCTGTCATTATTTTTCTTGCAACGGTAATCAGCCGCATGCAAAAGAAGATTGGCGATCTGAAGGAACTGATGAAGGTAATGGTTTTACTGCTTCCGCTGGTTGGACCGGTTGCTTATACGAACTTAAGTACCGCGATTATCATTGTGGGTATCGCAGTGGCAATGGCGTTCGTGGCAAGCCCGAAATATGCGCAGTTTGTGGGAATGGCAATCGCAGTATTCGCTTTCGGAGCAGTCTTTATTGTACTGGCAAGCTATCGTGCAGAACGTATCAAAATCTGGCTCCATCCGGAGAATTATGATAAAGGTTATCAGACCATGCAGGGCTTATATGCCATTGGTTCTGGAGGACTTTTTGGAAAAGGACTTGGTGCCAGTATGCAGAAGCTTGGGTTCGTACCGGAAGCGCAGAATGATATGGTATTTTCCATCATCTGTGAGGAGCTTGGATTATTCGGAGCAATCTGCCTGATTTTGCTGTTTATCTTAATGCTGTGGCGTTTTATGGTAATTGCCAATAATGCGAAAGATTTATATGGTGCATTGCTGGTGGTTGGTATTATGGCTCACATTGCCATTCAGGTAATCCTTAATATCGCCGTTGTAACCAACAGTATTCCAAATACCGGTATCACACTTCCTTTTATCAGTTATGGTGGTACTTCGGCATCATTCCTCTTAGCAGAAATGGGACTTGCGTTAAGTGTTTCCAGAGGAATTCAGTTGGAGGGATAGGATATGATACGAGAAGAACGCAGAAAGAAGAGAAGAAGAAAACATATCCTGATTGGATTTCTGACTACACTGTTGATTCTGGCACTGGCAGCACTCATTGTAATCAAGGTATTTACCGTAAAAAATGTCGAAGTAGAAGGCAATAAATTATACAGTGATGAGCAGATTAAGGAATGGGTCTTAAATGATGACTATTCCTGGAATACATTATATGTATATTTTAAATATCGTTTCTTTGATACACAGGAAGTTCCGTTTATTGATACGATGGAGGTGAGTGTCAAATCACCGCATACCCTTCATGTAGAAGTATATGAAAAAGGACTGCTGGGCTACTTATATATGGATTCCCTGGGACAGAATGTCTATTTTGACAAAGATGGCTTTGTAGTGGAAATGTCTACAGATGTCATCGAAGGAGTACCGCAGATTACCGGACTGACTTGTGGGGAAGCAGTACTTTATGAAAAGCTTGACGTAAGCGGAAAAGATACCCTAAAGGATTTGCTGGCAGTAACCCAGACCTTAAAGAAGTATAATCTGGTTCCGGATACCATCAATTATGATGACCAGGGAAATGTAACCCTGCAGTACGGAACGATTACGGTGAATCTTGGACAGGCAACCAGCCTTACGGAAAAAGTAGTTCGTATGGAGAAAATTATGCCAAATCTGGAAGGACTTACAGGCATTCTTCATCTGGAAGACTGGACAGAAGATACCACAGATATTACTTTTGAAAAGACGGCGTAATTTTTTCAAAAAAACAGAAAATATAGGTTGATTATTTTTACGAAAAATTATATGATAGAGTATATGAGTAAATAAAGGCATACTTTTTATGAGAAATCTGTAAAGCAGATTCTCATAGATTACATATAGAATGAGGGAGAGAAGGAGGAACTACCTTGCTTGAAATTAAAACAACAGAAGCAGAATCCAGTGCTAAAATTATTGTAATTGGTGTTGGTGGTGCAGGTAATAATGCAGTAAATAGAATGATTGATGAAAATATTGGTGGTGTTGAGTTTGTTGGAGTAAATACCGATAAACAGGCATTACTTTTATGTAAAGCACCTACGTTGATTCAGATTGGTGAGAAGCTTACCAAAGGACTTGGAGCAGGAGCACAGCCGGAGGTTGGAGCCAAAGCTGCAGAAGAGAGTATGGAAGAGTTGTCAGCAGCTATTGAAGGTGCAGATATGGTATTCGTAACCTGTGGTATGGGTGGCGGAACCGGTACAGGAGCAGCTCCTGTTGTGGCAAAGATTGCAAAGGATCAGGGAATTCTTACCGTTGGTGTTGTAACTAAGCCGTTTAAATTTGAAGCAAAAGCAAGAATGGTAAATGCTTTAAGCGGTGTTGACAAGCTTCGTGAGAATGTAGATACCTTGATTGTAATTCCAAATGATAAATTATTAGAGATTGTAGACCGCAGAACAACCTTCCCGGATGCATTAAAGAAAGCAGATGAGGTGCTTCAGCAGGCGGTTCAGGGAATCACAGACCTGATTAATATGCCGGCATTGATTAACCTTGACTTCGCAGATGTTCAGACTGTTATGAAGGACAAGGGTCTTGCACATATCGGTATCGGTATGGCTAAGGGTGATGATAAGGCAATTGAGGCAGTCAAACTGGCTGTTACCAGTCCATTGCTTGAGACAACTATCAATGGAGCAAGCCATGTTATTATCAATATTTCCGGTGATATTTCTCTTATGGATGCCAATGATGCAGCAAGCTATGTAGAAGATCTTGCCGGCGATAATGCAAATATTATCTTTGGTGCAAAATATGATGAGACTATGACAGATGCTGCAACGATTACTGTAATTGCAACAGGACTGGAAGAGAATGCAGCAAAAACCACTGCATCTTCTAATCTTATGTCCGGATTGAAATATCCAAATACAGCAGCAACCACCAGACCGGTCATTAATTCCGGACTTGTAAACCGTACTGCTAATGTTACAACCAACAGCAGTTTCGGAGCAACATCTACTCTGGGACAGACTGCTGCACAGCAGCCGGCTCCGGCAGCTTCTCCATTTATTGGAATTACCAAACCAAAGAGACCGGAAAGCACTGTTCATGAGAAGGATATTAAAATTCCGGAGTTCTTAAAGAGTACCAAAAAATAAGAACTATCATTTTGAAAAGGATAGCAATAAAATTATAGTGTAAGAGTAGAAAAGGAATTTGAAGTTCCTGTATGATACGACGCTTAGAACATTTGAAATGTACCAGATACTGGTGACAGCCATTGTTCTAAGCGTTTTTTGCGTTGTCAGGCATCCGTAAGAAGCTGCCGGTGGCAGCTTCTGTAGGTAAGATTTGCAGAGTGCATTACGTTTCTTTTGCAACTTCCCTGCCGGGCAGTCGGATTCTGTCAATGAAATGAAAGAATGGCGGCATCTGTTTTGACAAAATATGCAGAGGAAAGTTTGTATAATGCAGGAAAGGAAGGGAGGTGGCATGTATTTATGAGATATATTTAGATGTTCTTTTTGTCAATAATTTCCTGATGGATATGCTGAATCTGTTCCTGACAGGCATTTTTTTGCGGAATCTCATACATAAGGGCAGGATACTGCTTGCTGCCTTATTTGGAAGTGGTATGGGAGTCATTTGTTTTCTGATGCTTTCATCCTATAGATTGTATCGGCTGATTATGTATGTACCGGTTCCGCTTGGCATGGTTATGATTGCATTTTTTACGAGGAAACATACGACACAAAGAGTCGCTTTTCTGATAAAAAACTGGCTTGGCTGTTTTTTGTTTTCGATTCTGACAGGAGGCTGCATGCAGTGGCTCAATAAGAGCCTTTTTTATGGGCAGCATTTTTATCTGGCAATGGTGCTGACGGCGGGAATTGCTGTGTCAGCATCCATAATATGGCGCAGCAGAAAGGAGAGAAGCCGGCATCTTTATCAGGTGCGTCTTTGCTATCATGAACATGAATTGCTGTTAGAAGCCTATTATGATACCGGAAATCTGCTGATCGACCCCTATGTGGGAAAACCGGTCAGTATCATAGATAAAGAGCTTCTGATGCCGATTTTCCGGGAAGATGAGCCGGTAGTACGACTGTTGCCATTTAGCAGTATGGGAGAGAAAAACGGCTTGGTAGAAGCACTTACCGTAGAAGAACTTTATATTAAAGAAGGAAAAAAAGAGCGGCAGATTTTACAGGCGGTGATTGCACTTGGAAGTCCATCGTTGTTTCAAAAGAAGGAATATCAGATGATTTTAAATTGCCATCTGCTATAGGATGGAATGTGAATAAGAGAGGAAAGAGGAGTTGTAATGTATTTAAAAGTAGATATACCGGAGCATTTTCAGTTTCGCATTGTGCGTAGTTTAAAAGATATGCTGCTTCGTAAGGAGACGGAAATTCACTATATCGGAGGGGCAGAGGTGCTGCCGCCACCGCTTCCGGCGAAAGAGGAAATGGAATGTATCGGACAATTGGTGAAAGAGCAGAGTGAGACTGCAAGAAAGAAATTAATCGAGCATAATCTGAGACTTGTAGTATACATAGCGAAGAAATTTGACAATACGGGAGTAGGAGTGGAGGATTTGATTTCTATTGGAACCATCGGATTAATCAAGGCAATTAATACTTTTAATCCGGAAAAAAATATCAAGCTTGCAACCTATGCCTCCCGATGTATTGAAAATGAAATTCTGATGTATCTGCGTAGAAATAATAAGACGAAATTAGAGGTATCCATTGATGAGCCGTTAAATGTGGACTGGGACGGAAATGAATTATTACTTTCGGATATTTTAGGAACAGATGAAGATGTCATTTACCGGGATATTGAGACTGAGGTTGAAAAGAAGCTTTTGAATAAAGCAATTGAGCATTTAAGCGGCAGGGAGCGGACGATTATTGAACTGCGGTTTGGCATCAATTCGAAAAATGATAATGAACTGACCCAGAAAGAGGTGGCGGATTTATTAGGAATTTCCCAGTCCTATATTTCCAGGCTGGAGAAAAAGATTATGAAACGATTGAAGAAAGAAATTGTGCGATTTGAATAAAAAACGAATAAAATGTATACATTTTTTGTCCAATATGATAAAATGATACTATCATAAGTTCGACAATAAAGAGATGGCGAGGAGATGGTATTATGTTATTGGAGTTTTTAGGGGCTGCACATGAAGTAACTGGAAGTTGTCATTTTCTGCAATGTCAGGATAAGCGGATACTGGTGGATTGTGGTATGGAGCAGGGACCGGATTTATATGTGAATCAGGAGATTCCGGTGAATGCATCTAATATTGATTATGTGTTTGTAACACATGCCCATATCGACCATTCAGGCTTACTTCCATTGCTGTATAGTCATGGATTCCGGGGACAGATATTTGCGACAACAGCAACCAGCGAACTTTGTAATATCATGTTAAAGGACAGTGCACACATCCAGATGTTTGAAGCAGAGTGGAGAAACCGTAAGGCCAGGAGAGCCGGATTACCGGAAGTAGTGCCTCTTTACGATATGGATGATGCACAGGGGGTTTTAGAGCATTTTGTACCATGTGATTACAATAAAATCATTGAAATCTGTGATGGAGTAAAAATCCGGTTTGTAGATGCAGGACATCTTCTTGGTTCATCCAGCATTGAGGTATGGCTGACGGAAGAAGATAAGACTGTGAAAATTGTATTTTCCGGAGATATCGGTCATGGCAATAAGCCATTGATTAAAAATCCGCAGTTTATCGATGAAGCAGATTATGTATTGATTGAATCAACTTATGGTGACCGGATACATGCAGATCCGCCGGATTATGCACCGGAACTTGCGGCAGTAATTAAGCGGACATTTGCAAGAGGTGGTAATCTTGTCATTCCGGCATTTTCTGTAGGCCGTACACAGGAAATGCTATATCATCTGCGACGGATTAAGACAGAACATCTGCTGCCGGAGTTTGAAGATTTTGAGGCTTATATCGACAGCCCGCTGGCTGTGGAGGCAACGAATATTTTCCATAAGAGTGTAGAAGACTGCTTCTCTGATGAGGCAAAGAAATTAGTGGAGCAGGGTATTAATCCGATTGGATTCCCGGGACTGAAAACGTCTGTTACCAGTGATGAATCCAAAATGATTAACTTCAGCAAGAAACCATTGGTTATCATTTCTGCTTCCGGTATGTGTGAGGCTGGCCGTATCCGCCATCATTTAAAACATAATTTGTGGAGACCGGAAAGCACGATTCTGTTTGTAGGATATCAGGTACCTGGAACCTTGGGTCATGCACTTTTGAATGGAGCCAAAGAAGTAAAACTTTTCGGTGAAAATATTCAGGTACATGCAGAAATTTTAAATCTTCCTGGTATCAGTGGCCATGCAGACCGTGATATGCTGACAAAATGGGCATCTGCATTTAAAAATCCACCAAAGCGTGTCTTTGTGGTACATGGTGAGGATAAGGTCTGTGATGAATTTGCAGAGCATCTGCATACGGAATTAGGCTATCAGGCGGTTGCACCATATAGTGGTGATACCTATGACTTATTAGAAAATGTCTGTGTTCATGAAGGAACCCGTGAACTGGTTGAAAAGAAGAAAGACAAACCGGCAAAGGCATCCTCTAATGTGTTTGCAAGACTGCTGGCGGCGGGTCAGAGGCTGCTTAGTGTCATTCAGAAGAATGAAGGTATCCCAAATAAAGATCTTGCGAAATTTGCTGACCAGATTAATTCTCTGGCAGATAAGTGGGACAGATAGGAAGTTGAAAAGGAACTTGGAAATAAAGAAATAGAAAAGTATCATGAAAAGTAACCAGAAAAGACATTCGTATCCGGGAAAATGCCGGTGCGGATGTCTTTTTTTACTCGAGAAACTCGCAAAGCGTGTTTCTCGCTACTTGCTGTCAAGCATTTACAAATGACTATGGAAAAAGAAGAAATATTCCGATATATAAGTGTAAGATAAAATGCAAGGAACAGATTACGAAATCAGGAGGAGATGCGATGGCAGTCAGACTGAATTTATTTTCCAATACGGAGCAGGATACAAAGAAGGTATCTACGGTGGAGGAATTGCCGCAGTATATGCTGAAATGCATTTATGATAATAATGTGGCAGAAGAAAGTGAAGAAGCAAAACAGGAAAAAATGGCGAAAATCAAACGGAAATTAGAGGCTGGAAAGAAGCTGACCAAAGAAGAACTTTCATGGCTTCAAAGAAATGACCCCATTGCATATGCCCATGCGATACGGATTCAGATGATTGCAGAGGAAGTGGAGAACGAGCTGAAAACTGCAAAGAGCAAAGAAGAAGCAAACCGTATTGTATCCACCGCTGTTTCCGGTATATCGGACAATGATCCGGATAAGGAATATATTGTAGCAGCAGTAAACAGGGTGTCAGATGAATTCCATAAATCCGGTGCCTATAGCAGACTGCCGGGAACTCAGGAAAGTGCAGAAAAGAGAAAGCAGAAAAAGGAAAATGGGATTTCTTTCAAGAGAGAGGATGAAAAGGAAGAACTGATGAACTGGAGTCCGTTGCAGGAAGTCATTGAGAAACTACCGACATTTACAGCCGGAGCATAGGATAAAATAAAAATCCGCATATCAGAGTATATCTGGTATGCGGATTTTTTTATGAAATCGTATTAATATCCTAATTCCTCTCCGATGAGAATTACTTTGATTCTTCCCGGAATACCACTTCTTCTGGTGATAACAACCTGATTACAGATACACTCCGGTGAGAGGCAGTCGGCACATGTTCCGGTGAGTGCACATGGCGTTTTCTTGCTAAGGCGGATGCAGTTGGCAGGAGTAGCAGTATTATGTACCCGGTCAAGAGCGTCGTCAACTGTTTTTACAACCTTATTCATACCGGCCATAACGATGACTTCCTTCGGGCCATAGATGAGTGCTGCAACCCGGTTGCCATTTCCGTCAATATTGACAAGCTGTCCGTCAGAAGTGATTGCATTGGAACTCATAAAATAATAATCTGCATTCAGACACTGATGATAAATTGCAGTTGTTTCTTCCGGTGTGGCAGCTTTGCTTCTGTCATAAAGAGTGATGTCAGTCTTATTTTGCAGAGCAGCCATCATACCACTTTCGGTTAAAGTCATGGAACCGCCAAAACCAACGGTTGCCTGTGTCGGCAGCATGGAAGTGGCAAGTGCAACGGCTTCTTCTTTGGTGGCACAGTAATATGCGTCAATCTGTCTTTTCTTGAATTTTTCAATCATGGACGTAGCGAGTGTTTCATAAAATTGTTTCTTTGGATCCATAAAGATACCTCCTTGATGCGTAAGTGTATGGTGAGAAAAATTCTTAATATACACCATACAAAATATATTACATCATAGGATGGGGATTTGGCAATCCGAAAAGTCAGATAGATTGTTTCATTGACAAAAAACATAAATGAGCACAAAATGGGTACAAATAAAGGATAAAAGATACATGTAAGAAAAGAGGAACCAAATGCAAAATAAAATTACAATAGAAGAATGCCAGAAATTATTAGAGCAGAATCCCTTTGGAAGTCTGCTGCAGATGAAGATAACAGAGGCAGAACTTGGAAGGGTAAAGGCAGAACTGCCATTCAAAAAAGAGTTTACAAATATCTATGGAGATTTGCACGGCGGAGTACTGTATTCGGCAGTGGATACCATATGCGGAATTGCGGCAGGAACCTATGGATATTATGTGACTACTGTGGACGGACAGATCCGCTATTTAAAAGCGGCGCGTGCAACAGAATATGTTACATGCACCGCCAAAGTGGTAAAACCCGGAAGGAACCTCACAGTAGTAGCATTTGAAATTACAGATGCCAATGGAATGCTTTTAAATACCGGTGATTTTACCTTTTATAATCTGAAAGAAAAAGAGATTTTATAAATTTTCATTTTTTAATGCATCCATGATATTTTCAGAAGAAAGCTTACGCATGGAATAAATCATGGTTGCAGCAACGACGACAAACACACTGCCAATGGCAATGACAAAGCTATACCATGGAATAAAGAATCCAAAGTCGATTCCATCACTGACTGCCCGATAAATAAGCCAGGTGATTCCAATAGAAGCCGGAAGTCCGTAAAGGAGTCCCTTGCAGCCATAGAGCAGACATTCAAACTGCATCATTTTTCGGAAGCCCTTCGGAGAAAGACCGATGGACTTTAACATGGCAAATTCACGTTTTCGTAAAATAATATTGGTAGAAATCGTGTTAAATACATTGGCTGCCGCTATCAGGGAAATTAGTGTAATAAATCCATAGGAAAAAATATTGATAACGGTAATCATGGCACGCTCATTTTCAATGGAATCCATATAATCATAGATATCAGCAGAAATATTTTCGTTGTCAAAGAGTGTATTTAAGTCGGTCTGTACCTGTTTGTGATTATCTGTTTTTATATAGTATGAATTTCCCAGTGAACTATCCGGGTTCTGGCTGAGTGCCTGCCAGAGAGCATCCTTACAGGAATATGGAAAAATAAATTTCGCATTATCGGAAGGAGCACTGACACCGAAAGGAATGGTATCACTGAAAGCACCAGCGGTGACGGTGCAGGTATTTTTCACATCTTCGTCTAAAGCGGATAATACAATATCCTGCGAAGAAGGATTGGCGAAAATATTAATGTCATAGTATTTGTCATTGAATACATGAAGCCGGTCAATCAATACACCCGTTGGATGAACAGAATTCTGATAATCGGAAGGATTTTCCCCGATTTCTTTTAAATAATCTTCAAATAAATGATCCTCCACGAAATAAATCAAAGTGGTAAGCTCACAGGAGTCATCTGCCGGGAGTGTATTGCTGTAATAAGCCTGTTCATAATCAGAATAGAAACTTTCAAATTCTTTCGAACAGTCTTCTTTGGCTACCGTAAAGCAGGCAGCGAAGCTGGCACCGTAAGAAGCCTTATCTACACCATCTAAAGCGCGGATTTTTGTTAAAAGCGTATCCGGGTCATAGTTATTTTCGGAATATATCGTGCAGGAAAGTTCATAGCCGTTTCCGTTATAAATGCTGCCGGCGGAACGTGTCAGATAAGCACAAAAGCTGCTGGCAGAAATAAACAGTACAATACTTAAGAAAAGAGAGATAACAGTAGCACGGTATTTGCTGCGGCTTCGTTTATAGTTTTTGGCAGCAAGCATTCCTTCAAAGCCAAATAATTTTTCTGTAAGTGGAAATGTATGCACTTTTTTGGAACGGATGTTAATATCACTGGTCTGTCGGATGGCTTCTAAGGCAGATAACTTCATGGATTTCCGTGCCGGCAGGTAAGCAGAAATCAATACCGTAATAAAAGCGAGGGTGACGGCAATCACAATTCCGGCAACGGATGGCTGCAGGGTCAGGTGCAGTGTGGTGTCACTTCGGTACAGTATGGCAAGAGTATCACCAGTGAAATAGAAGGTAATGCCAATCCCAACTAAACCGAAGAAGATTCCAAGCGGAATACCGATAAGACACAGGAAAGCCGCTTCAAACAGGATGCTGTGAATCATCTGGTGTCTGGTTGCACCAAGGGATGAAAGCAGACCAAATTGTCTGGTTCTTTCGCTGATAGAAATGGAAAATGCATTATAAATCAGTGAGATAGACCCAAGTACGATAATTGCAATCAAAATAACCGCAAGACTGGTGACGGTGCGGTTTAAGGAATCCTCCATGGATGCTCCG
The DNA here is from genome assembly GCF_003435965.1 of Roseburia sp. AF42-8. Lineage (NCBI taxonomy): Bacteria > Bacillati > Bacillota > Clostridia > Lachnospirales > Lachnospiraceae > Roseburia > Roseburia sp. AF42-8. Next base: position 57,390 of record NZ_QTVB01000012.1, on the reverse strand, counting down.
TCAAGCCGCAGTAAATCATAGTTCATGGTATAAGAATATGGTGCATTCTGCTCTAAAAAACTGGATACATCCTTGCTGTTATGAAGACAGAAGTAAATATCCTGATAGGATGTCCGGGCAGAAGAGAGAGTCAGTGCTGTATAACCCGGAGCCTGAAAGCTTTCAAAGGAAGGTCTGCTGTAAAAACCTACTACCTGATAGGTTTTTGACTCCGTATTTGTAATGGATTCTAATGGAATCACTTTTCCGTCTTTGGATTTTTCTGACTTATTACCAAGCAGTGAAGTGTTATTATCTAAAATAGAACCATCTTCATCCACACGTTCCCCAACATCCAGGGTAATTTCATCGTTTAAGCTATAAGCAATGCCACCGTCATAGGTAAGGTGCTCAGGAAGCAGAAGCTCAGAATCGTTTTCCGGCATCCGTCCTTTCGTGATGTGTACCGGAAGAAGAGTAGTAACATCATCCGTTACACCACAGATATAAAGGTATGGTTTGTATTGGTTAGCAGAATCGGTAAGATTGGCATATCCAATATATTTTAAAGAAACAGAAGAGTCGATTTCATCATGGGAGAGAAAATCTTTTGACTCTGATTGGGTGACACGAAAAGCGGCACCCTGCCAGCTTCCTTCGGTATCAATGGTATATTCCTTCATAAATGCATGAAGAGAGCTGATGCTGCTGGTAACTGCGGTAAACATGGCAGTAGAAAGAATAATTCCGATAATCGTGACGATGGTACGGGTTTTATTCTTCTTTAAGTTGGTGAGTGTGATTTTGTGGAAGATATTCATGCACGAATCACCTCATCCCGTGTAATTTTGCCGTCTTCAATGGCAATGATGCGGTCTGCCTGAAGGGCAATGTTTTCATCATGGGTAATGACAATTAAGGTCTGGTTAAATTTCTGGTTGGAATATTTTAAGAGTTCCACAATTTCCTGGCTGTTTTTGGAATCTAAGTTTCCGGTAGGCTCATCGGCTAAAACCACAGCAGGAGCGTTCATTAAAGCACGGCCGATGGAGACACGCTGCTGCTGACCACCGGAAAGCTGGTTTGGAAGATGATTTTCCCGCCCTTTTAAAGAGAGAATTTCCAGCAGCTCATTTAAATGCTCTTTGTTGACCGGGCGTCCATCCATGCGGACAGGAAGTGTCATATTTTCAATGACATTCAGTACCGGAATCAGATTATAGAACTGATAAATCAGCCCGACCTGCCGTCTGCGGAAGATGGCAAGCTGTTCCTCCTTTTGCGCGTAGACATCGGTGCCCTCCATATAGACTTTGCCGGAGGTTGGTGTATCGACACCGCCTAAAATGTGAAGCAGTGTGGATTTGCCGGAACCGGATGGCCCGATGATAGCGAGAAATTCGCCTTTGTTGACAGAAAAAGAAACGTGGTCTAGGGCAACCACCTGATTTTCTCCTGTTCCATAGATTTTGGTAAGATTTTCAGCTCGTAAGATTTCCATAAGTAACTCCTTTCCATTTGATGCGATTCTAATGAGAAGTATAAGCATCCCGGATGACAGGAGCATGACTTTTCAGTGACAGTTCTGTCACTTTTTATAGAATTTCAGGATAAAACGTGCACCGCCTTCTTTACGGTTTTCTGCTTTTAAGGTTCCGTTTTCTTTGGAAACAATCATACGGGAGAGGGAAAGACCGATGCCAATGCTCTGGCCGGTGGCATTTTTTCCTTTGTAAAAGCGTTCAAAAAGATGCGGAATATCTTCTGGCAGAAAACCACTTCCATTATCTTCAATCACGATAGAAACATAGATTGGATTGTCGGTAACCGTAACATCAATCCTGCCACCGGAAGGCGTGTGCTCCATGCAGTTCTTTAAGATATTTCCAAGGGCTTCAGCCGTCCATCGTAAATCCGTAGAAAAAGAAAAATCCTTCGGCTCTATGGTTTCATGATACTGGATGTCGCGAAGCTCTAGTGGAATGAGCAAAGGTGCAGCCGCAGCGGAGAGCAGTTCTTTGACAGAGGTTTTGGTCTGGTGAAAAGTAATGGTTCCTGCGTCCATGGAAGATAATTTCAGCAAAGTTTCAATGAGCCAGTCCATCCGGTCAATTAGCATGGATAATTCCCGCAGGGATTCCCTTCGCTTCTCATCGGAAAGAGCAGGCTCTTTTAAGAGAGTCAGCAAAAGGCGGATGGAAGTAAGGGGAGAGCGGAGCTGATGGGAAATATCAGCCATGGCATCCGCAAGATATTTTTTATCGTTTTCAAGAGCCTGATTCTGTTCCGCAAGGCGTCTGGTCAGCTTGGCAAGCTCATTTTGTAAAATTGCAAGTTCTCCTTCCATATAGTCGCTGAAATCACCACTGCTGTTACTGTGCAGCATCGCATCTAACTGCTGACTTAAGGATTCCACCTTCCGGTAACGCTTTTTGGTGAAAATCATAAAAATAAGAATGAAAATAAGTGATGCAAAAAGGATGATTACACCACAGATGGTATCAAAATAAAATCCGATGCCTGCAAAGATAAAGCATACAAGCAGTTGCAGAAACAGGCATTTTTTGATTTCGGGATTGCGTAAAAATTTCATAAAGACTCCTTTGGGAAAATACATTTTCTTCGGTTATTATGGTACTCAAATTTATAACTGGCGTTTTCTGCAGTTCAATTAGTCACCAAGCTTATAGCCCAGTCCGCGGATGGTTTTGATATATTCCGGGTGTGCCGGGTCGGCTTCGATTTTTTCCCGGAGCCTTTTGATGTAGACGGTAAGGGTATTATCATTTACAAATTCCCCTGCCATATCCCAAAGTTCATCTAAGAGCCGGCTTCGTGTAAGGACGATGCCCTGGTTGGAAAGAAAGAGTAGGAGCAGCCGGTATTCCAAAGCAGAAAGCGTCAGTTCCACATTATTCTTATAGACCAGTCCACGTACGGTATCAGCTTTCAGTTCATGATATTCCAACGGCTGGCTGCCACGGTGATAGCGGCGGAGAACACTGTTCATTCTGGAAATCAGTTCTCTCGGCCGGAAGGGCTTGGAAATATAATCGTCGGCACCAAGGTCAAGTCCGGCAACCACACTGTATTCATCATCCGATGCTGTCAGAAAAATGACAGGAATATCAGAGTTTGCCTTGATGGCACTGCACAAAGAAAAGCCGCTTCCATCCGGCAGGGAGACATCAAGCAGCGCTAAGTCAAAGTGATACTGCCCGGAATCTAATAAATCGATGGTTTCCTTTTGGTTATTTGCAGAAGTAACCTGAAAACCCTCCTGATTCAGGAAAGTGCGTAAACTGGAAACAATACTTGTATCATCATCTACAAGAAGTACATGTGTCATGTTTTCTTCTCCTTACAATTAATTTATAGAAGGCACGGATTGACAACGGGAGCACTTGCTAAAATAATTCTGTTATCCAAAGGATATTTGTTTTGGATATAAAATACCGTAGTTCTAAGCTGCATATTTTGCTTTTGCCTGTAAAAACCGTCTTTCCAATGTTTGACAGTCTATCTGTACCGTCCGTCGAAGTGCGGATGCCTAAGAAGGGCTGTTAGGGGCACTTGGAATTTCGTCCGGCAACAGGCAACGCTGGCACATGGACGTGCCAGCGAGGTGCATATGAACATGGATGTGAATTTGCACCGGTTGCCGGACAAAATGTTTTGCCTGTCGAAATTCCTAGTGCCCCTTGCAGGTCTTATACCGCATCCGCACCCGGCGGACAGTGCAGATATCCAGTCAAAGCAAGCGGAAAGACAGTTTATCATCAAGCAAAACATGCAGCTAAGAACAACTGGCATTTTCCATCCCATAAACAAATATCCTTCGGATAACCGAAATTATTTTATGCAGGCAGCTTTTTCAATCCGCCACGTTTATAAAAGTCATTGTAGCATAAAGAAACTTGCATTTGCAAAAGAAACAGTATAAGATGGACAGTTGTGATGAAAAATAAGCTGGTAAAGGCAAGAGGGATAGACAGATGAAACAGAATTTAAAGAAAATGATTTCTTATTATAAACCATATCTTGGCGTATTTTTTACCGATATGTTTTTTGCATTGTTAGCAGCGGTGGCAGCACTGGTGATTCCGCTGATTGTGCGTTATATTACATCAACAGTGGTTTATCTGCCGGAGCAGGATGCAGTAAAGACAATCGGAAAGCTTGCTTTGTTTATGGTGGCGTTGGTAGCCATTCAGTGTTACAGTAATTATTATATTTCTAATAATGGTCATGTAATGGGTGCAAAAATAGAATATGATATGCGGGCAGAAATATTTGCACATTATCAGAAACTGTCCTTTGCATTCTATGATAATCAGAAAGTAGGACAACTGATGGCGAGAATTACCACGGATCTTTTTGATATCAGTGAACTGCTGCACCATGGACCGGAAAATATCGTGATTTCCCTGATTAAGATAATTGGTGCATTTGCTATTATGATGGGAATCAGTCCGAAGCTTACAGTGGCGGCATTTGCACTGGTACCGTTTATGATAGCGTATGCATATTTCTTTAATAAGCGTATGAAAAAGGCGTTCCGGCAGAACCGTATTAAGATAGCGGATATCAACAGCCAGATTGAGGACAACCTTTCCGGTATCCGCGTAGTAAAATCCTTTGCTAATGAAGAAGTCGAGCAGGAAAAATTCAGCCGCGGAAACAAAGGTTTCTTAGATGCCAAGAAGAACAGTTATCTCTTTATGGGCGGCTATCAGGCGGGACTGACTGCATTTACCACGTTGATTACCGTAGTAGTGGTGATTGCCGGAGCACTGTGGATTCCGGGCGGCAGTGTGAGCATTACGGATTTGATTACGTTTCTTTTATACATCAATGTATTTACCGAGCCGGTTAAGACACTGATTGATTTTACCGAGCAGTTCCAGAATGGATATTCCGGTTTTGAACGGTTTATGGAGATTCTTTCCATTGAACCGGATATTTCGGATGAGGAAAATGCCATTGTCATGGAAAATGTGCGGGGAGAGGTAGAATTTCAGGATGTTTCCTTCCGGTATGAAGAACATTTAAGCCGCGTTTTAAGGCATATAAATCTGAAAGTTCCGGCTGGAAGCTATGTGGCACTGGTGGGAACTTCAGGTGCCGGAAAGACAACCCTTTGCAGCCTGATACCAAGATTTTATGATGTGTCAGAAGGCAGAATTTTAATTGATGGCTGTGATATCCGCCACTATAAATTAAAAAGTTTAAGAGACCACATTGGCATTGTCCAGCAGGATGTTTATTTGTTTGCCGGAACCATTTTTGAAAATATTGCTTATGGCAAACCGGATGCGACAAGGCAAGAAGTCATTGAGGCAGCAAAGAATGCCAATGCCCATGAATTTATTTTATCACTGCCGGATGGTTATGATACAGATATCGGACAGCGGGGTGTAAAACTTTCCGGCGGTCAGAAACAGCGGCTCTCCATTGCCCGGGTATTTTTAAAGAATCCACCGATTCTTATTTTTGATGAAGCAACATCGGCACTGGATAATGAAAGTGAAAAAGTGGTACAGGAATCGCTTGAGAAACTGGCGAAGAACCGGACAACATTTGTAATTGCCCACAGGCTTTCTACGATAGAAAATGCAGGGCGTATTCTGGTGCTGACTGAGCAGGGAATCGAAGAAGAGGGCACCCATGAGGAGCTGCTTGCACGGAATGGAATTTATGCAGGGCTTTATCATACCCATTGATATTGAGAAAAGCTATTTATAAAATTTGTATGAAGTTCACGCGGTTTGCTTGAGAAATTTTACTTTTTCTGCTATATTGCAATAGGTAGACAAATCAATTCAGTGTGAAATACACTTTAATTATTAGAAAGAAGGATGTTAAAATGACAAAAATTGATATTATTTCAGGCTTCTTAGGAGCTGGAAAGACCACATTTATCAAGAAAATGATAGAAGAGGCTTTTGTTGGTGAGAAGCTGGTACTGATTGAAAATGAATTTGGTGAAGTTGGTATCGACGGCGGATTCTTAAAGGATTCCGGCATTGAGATTACCGAGATGAACTCAGGATGTATCTGCTGTTCCCTGGTAGGAGACTTTGGAAAGAACTTAAATGAAGTAATTACTAAATTCCATCCGGACCGTATTTTAATCGAGCCGTCAGGAGTTGGTAAACTTTCTGACGTAATGAAATCTGTTATTGATGTGGAAAAAGAGCAGGATGTGAAATTAAATGCACTGGTTACAGTTGTAAATGCAAAGAAAGCATCCAAACAGATGAAAGCCTTTGGCGAATTCTTCAATAATCAGATTGAATTTGCAACAACAATTGTATTAAGCAGAACCCAGAATACAACACCGGAACAGTTGGAACTTTGTGTAAAACAGATGCAGGAACTCAACAGCAAGGCTGCTATCATTACAACACCTTGGGATGCAATTAAGGGTGAGCAGATTCTCAAAGTTATGGAAGGACAGGATTCTCTTGAGATGAAACTTCTTGCAGAGGCACATCATAAAGCAGAAGAGGAAGAACATGAGCATGAGCACCATCATGACCATGACCACGAAGACCATGACCACGAACACGACCACGAAGAGCATGAGCACCATCATGACCATGACCACGAGGAGCATGAACACCATCACGATCACGACCATGAGGAGCATGAACATCATCATGAGCATGGCGAGAACTGCACCTGCGGATGCCATGACCATGACCACGAACATCATCATCACCATCATGCAGATGAGGTATTTACAAGCTGGGGCAAAGAGACTCCGCATAAATTTACCCGTGAGAAGATTGAAGAGGTATTAAAGACCTTATCCGAGAGCGAAGAGTATGGCATGATTCTCCGTGCAAAAGGAATGGTAGAGGATGTCAATGGTTCCTGGATTTACTTTGATATGGTTCCGGGCGAGTATGAATTAAGAGATGGAGAGCCGGATTACACCGGAAGACTCTGTGTCATTGGTTCTAAGATTGATGAACACAAGATTGAAGAATTATTCGGCATTGCATAATGCCCGTCAGACAGGAAAGGGGAAACCATGCAGGAGATTCCAGTATATTTATTTACCGGATTTATGGACAGCGGTAAGACCACATTAATCAAAGAAACACTCTTTGAAAATGATTTCGGCGGGGACAACCGTACGGTAATTATTGTCTGTGAAGATGGTGATGAAGAATATGATGAAGCAAAATTAAATACTATTAATGCGAAGGTTGCAATGATTGAGGAGCAGGAAGATTTTACAACAGAGACATTGCAGAAGATTCAGGAGACATACAAACCGGAGCAGATTTTTATTGAGTATAACGGTACCTGGGATATCGCCACATTGCTTGAGACAAAGATGCCGGATGGCTGGGTAATTGTCCAGTCCCTGGCGACTGTAGATGCCACTACATTTGAAATGTATCTTGCCAATATGCGTGCCATGATTATGGAGCAGTTGTTTAAGGCAGATGTAGTAATCTTTAACCGTTGTGATGACAATACACCAAAGGGCAAGTTCCGCCGTGCCGTAAAAGCACAGAACCGTCCGGCACAGATTGTATACGAGCGTGCCGATGGAACGATTGATGAGAGTGCCGATGAAGAACTGCCATTTGACATCAATGCAGATGTCATTGATATTACGGATGCAGATTATGCAATCTGGTATATGGATGCACAGGATAATCCGAAGAAATACGATGGCAAGAAAATCAAATTCCTTGCACTGGTATATAATCCGGAAAAGATGAGCAGGAAGGGCATGTTCGTGCCGGGACGTTTTGCCATGACCTGTTGTGTAGAGGATGTACAGTTCTTAGGATTTAAATGCAAATATCCGAAGTCGGAAGAAATCGGTCACAAATCATGGATAAATATTACCGCAGAAGTTCATGTGGAATTTGCCAAGGAATACAGAGGAAAAGGACCTGTCCTTTATCCGGTATTCATCGAGCCGGCAGAGAAGCCGGAAGATGAACTGGTATATTTCTCATAAAAAAGTGTTGACAATGTGAAAGAAAAGTATTATTCTAACTTCAATAAGAGAAACCGTTGAGAAAGAGTAGTAAGCTTGATTGGAAATCAAAGAGAGCTGCAGGTGGTGGAATTGCAGTATGGAAGATTTTGCTGAATGGACTTTCGAGGGTGGCCTGAATTAACAGTAGGCGTCACCGGGAACCGAACCCGTTACCAATCCGGCATGTATGATTCGTACATGAATGAGTGGACAATTCGTCAATATGAGTGGTACCGCGATAATAAGATTTTATTACCGTCTCAAGCATAAGCTTGAGGCGGTTTTTTACTGTTGGAAAATAGTAAAAGCGCTTTCTCTTATGAACAACAATAAATCATATAAGAAAGAAGAGGTAGTAATTATGAAGAAGAAAATGATGGCAGCAGTATTAACAATGGCTATGGCAGTAGCAGCAATGGCAGGATGCGGAAGCAACAGTGCATCCAATGATGCAGCAACAACAGAGAAGGCTGCAGCAGATGGTAAAGTTTATAAAGTAGGTATCGTACAGTATGTAGATGATGCTTCTTTAAATCAGATTGAGAAAGCAGTAGAAGCAGAGCTGGATGCAAAAGCAAAAGAGCTCGGTGTTACTTTTGATTATAAAGATTATACTTACAATGGTCAGGCAGATTCTTCTACCTTAAACCAGATTGCAACAGACCTGGTTGCAGAAGATGTAGATGTGATTATTCCAATCGCAACACCAACCGCAATGATTATGCAGGCAGCAACAGAAGAAAATCAGATTCCGGTTGTATTCTCTGCAGTCAGTGATCCGGTTACCGCAGGACTTGTTGAAAGTATGGATAAACCTGGTTCCAATATCACCGGAACATCGGATGCATTAAATACAGAAGCAGTAATGGACTTAATGTTTGCAGCAAATAAAGACATTAAAAAAGTAGGTCTTTTATATAATAAGAGTCAGGATTCTTCCACTGTTCCAATTCAGGACGCAAAAGATTATCTTGATAAAAAAGGCGTTGAATATGTAGAAAAAACAGGAACAACCAATGATGAAATTTCTCTTGCAGCAGATGCATTAGTTGCAGCCGGTGTAGATGCCGTATTTACACCAACCGATAACACCGTAATGACAGCAGAACTTGCAATTTATGAGAAATTTGCAGAAGCAGGCATTCCGCATTATGCAGGAGCTGACTCCTTCGCATTAAACGGAGCTTTCTGTGGATTCGGTGTAAACTATGTTGATCTTGGTACTGCAACAGCAGATATTGTAGTAGATATTTTAGTAAATGGGAAAGATCCTGCAACAACAGCAGTACAGACCATGAGCAACGGAATCGCAACTGTAAATACAGATGTGGCAAGCCAGCTTGGAATTGATTACAGCGTATTTGACGGTATGTGTGAAAAAGTAGTAGAGATTCAGACCGCAGAAGAGTTTGAATAAAAAGATAAAACGATAGTATGATAAGATAGTCAGGGGGATTAAAGAATGGGCTCCATATTTACAATATCCATTTTACAAAGTGCATTAGAGCTAGGGTGTATATACGCCCTGGTTGCACTGGCATTGTTTGTTTCATTTTCCATATTAAATATTGCAGATTTGTCAACCGATGGCTGCTTTACCTTAGGCTGTGCCGTATGTGCCATGGTAACGATACAGGGTCATCCGATTCTGGCACTGGCAGCAGCAATGTTAGCCGGTGTATGTTCCGGATTTATCACAGCATTTCTGCAGACAAAGCTTGGAATTGAATCAATTCTGGCAGGAATCATTGTAAATACGGGACTCTATACCATTAATATTGCAGTCATGGGATTTGCTTCCCAGGTGAACCTGTTTAACTGCAATACCATATTTACCATGGCAAAAAATGCCATTGGTGGTGGCTGGTATAAACTGATTGTGGCAGCATTAATCGTACTGGTAATCGGCGTGATTTTATCCGCATTTTTAAATACCAGATTAGGTCTTTCCATCCGGGCAACCGGTGATAATGCTGACATGGTAAAAGCCTCCAGCATTAATCCATCCTTTACGATTACCGTAGGTCTTTGTGTAGCCAATGCAATGACTGCATTATCCGGCGGTGTACTGGCACAGTACCAGAAATCCTGCGATATCAACCTTGGAACCGGTATGGTAACCATCGCACTTGCCAGCCTGATTATCGGAGAATCCATTATCGGAAAAGGCTCCATGTTCCGCAGAGTATTAGGCGTTGTATTAGGAAGCTGTCTCTATCGTTTCTTAGTAGCCGTTGCATTAAGACTGAATGTTCCGGCAGAGGCATTGAAACTGGTTTCAGCAATTATCGTAGCAATTGCAATTGCATTCCCGTTCTTAAAGAAGAAGGTAGCGTTTGTCAGACAGAAGAGCGCAGCACAGAAGAAATTAAAAGACAATATGCGTCTGGCAGAAGCAAATACAAAGGAAATGGGAGGTGACCGATAATGTTAGAAATGAAGCATGTATCTAAGACATTTAATCCGGGAACCGTAAATGAAAAGAAAGCATTGTGTGATTTGAACCTGGTTCTTGAAGATGGAGATTTTGCAACAATCGTAGGAAGTAATGGGGCAGGAAAATCAACTACATTTAATGCGATTACAGGTGCGTTCTATGTAGACGAAGGACAGATTATTCTCGATGGAGAGGATATTACATATAAGAAAGAATTTTTGCGCAGTAAAGTCATTGGTCATCTGTTTCAGGACCCATTAAAGGGAACAGCTCCACATATGACCATTGAAGAAAATATGGCACTGGCATATCTTCGTGCATCCGGAAAAGAAAATGCATTTTTCAGCAGAATCCGTAAATCCGATAAAGAAAAATTCAGAGAACTGTTATCCCAGCTTGATATGGGTCTGGAAGACAGAATGAAGCAGCCGGTGGGATTGTTATCCGGCGGTCAGAGGCAGGCACTTACCCTTCTGATGGCAACGATGGTGACCCCGAAGATTCTTCTTTTGGATGAGCATACGGCAGCACTTGACCCTGCAACCGCAGAGAAAGTATTGGAACTGACGAAAAAAATTATTGCAGAGCATCATATTACCTGTCTTATGGTAACCCATAATATGCATCAGGCACTAGAGCTTGGCAACCGGATTCTGATGATGGATTCCGGAAATATTGTCCTTGATTTAAAGGATGAAGAGAAGAAGAAAATGACGGTAGACAGCCTTTTGGAGCAGTTCCGCATCCAGGCAGGAAAGCGTCTTGATAATGACAGAATATTGATGTCTGCACAGTAAAAATTGAAATTGGTAAATTTTTTTTAAGAAACAAGTGTCGGAAAATGTTGATTTTCTGACACTTTTCCTATATGATTAAATCTAGTGGTCTGGAATTCCACGAGTTGATGTAAACAAAGTATGGAGGTATAGTATGTATCCTATTATAAAAAAGGAAAAGCTGGCAGATAAGATTTATCTTATGGATGTCAAAGCAGAGCGTGTTGCAAAGTCTGCAAAGCCAGGACAATTTGTAATCGTGAAAATCGATGAAGAAGGTGAGCGTATTCCGCTTACTATCTGTGATTATGATGAAAAAGCAGGAACTGTAACAATTGTATTCCAGACAGTTGGAGCTTCCACAGAGCGTATGGCATATTTAGAGGAAGGAGATGCATTCCAGGATTTCGTTGGACCACTGGGCTGCCCATCCGACCTTATTGAGGAAGATATAGAAGATTTAAAGAAAAAGAAGATCGTATTTATTGCAGGTGGTGTTGGAACTGCACCTGTATATCCGCAGGTAAAATGGCTGCATGAGCATGGTGTGGACTGTGACGTTATTATGGGTTCTAAGACAAAAGACCTTTTGATTCTGGTAGAAGAAATGCGTAAGGTTGCAACCAATCTTTATGTAACAACCGATGATGGTACTTATGGCTTCCATGGAATGGGAACCAACCAGTTACAGGAATTATGGGATAAAGGTGTCCGTTACGACCATTGTGTTGCTATCGGACCAATGATTATGATGAAATTTGTTTGTAAACTGACCAAGGAGCTTGGCATTCCAACTATTGTATCCATGAATCCGATTATGGTAGATGGAACCGGAATGTGTGGAGCATGTCGTCTTATGGTTGGCGGCGAAGTAAAATTCGCATGCGTGGATGGACCGGAATTTGACGGACATCAGGTAGATTTCGACCAGGCAATGAAGAGACAGCTTCAGTATAAGACAGAAGAAGGCCGTGCAATGTTAAAATTGCAGGAAGGCAATACCCATCATGGCGGATGCGGTCAGTGCGGAGGTGACAAATAATGGAAGGATTAACAAGAGTACCTGTACGTGAACAGGAGCCAGAGGTACGTGCAGCAAACTTTGAAGAAGTTTGTCTTGGCTATAATGAAGAAGAAGCAGTAGCGGAAGCAAAACGCTGCTTAAACTGTAAAAATGCACAGTGTATGAAAGGATGTCCGGTTTCCATTAATATTCCGGCATTTATTGCACAGGTGAAAGAAGGCAACTTCGAAGAAGCTTATCATATTATCAGTGAATCATCTGCACTTCCTGCTGTATGTGGCCGTGTATGCCCACAGGAGAGTCAGTGTGAAGGAAAATGTATCCGTGGTATCAAGGGTGAGCCGGTTGCAATCGGTAAATTAGAGCGTTTCGTAGCTGACTGGGCAAGAGAGCATGGAATCAAGCCTAAGAAAGCAGAAAAATTAAATGGACATAAAGTAGCAGTTATCGGTTCCGGCCCTGCAGGTCTTACCTGTGCCGGTGATTTGGCAAAGCTTGGCTATGATGTTACTATTTTTGAAGCTTTACATGAAGCCGGTGGAGTATTAATTTACGGTATTCCGGAATTCCGTCTTCCAAAGTCAAAAGTAGTTGCAGCAGAAGTAGAAAATGTAAAAGCTTTAGGCGTTAAGATTGAGACCAACGTTGTCATTGGTAAAGCAGTTACCATTGATGAATTAATGGAAAAAGAAGGATTCGAAGCTGTATTTATCGGTTCCGGTGCAGGACTTCCAAGATTTATGGGAATCCCTGGCGAGCAGGCAATGGGAGTATTCTCTGCAAACGAATTCTTAACCAGAAATAACCTGATGAAAGCATTCCGTGATGACTATGATACGCCAATCAAAGCCGGTAAAAAAGTTGTTGTAGTTGGTGGTGGTAACGTTGCAATGGATGCAGCCCGTACTGCAAAACGTCTCGGCGCAGAGGTACATATCGTATACCGTCGTGGCGAGGAAGAGCTTCCGGCAAGAAAAGAAGAAGTACATCATGCAAAAGAAGAAGGCATTATCTTTGACCTTCTGCAGAATCCTACTGAAATTTTAGTAGACGAAGACGGCTGGGTAAAAGGCTGTCGTGTCATTAAGATGGAATTAGGTGAGCCGGACGCATCCGGAAGAAGAAGCCCGGTAGAGATTCCAGGTTCTGAATACGAAATCGAGGCAGATACCGTAATCATGTCTCTTGGTACCTCTCCAAACCCATTGATTTCATCCACTACCAAGGGTCTGGACATCAACCGCAGAAAATGTATCATTGCAGAAGAAGAGACCGGAGCAACCTCCAAAGATGGCGTATACGCCGGTGGAGATGCAGTAACCGGAGCAGCAACCGTTATCCTTGCCATGGGTGCAGGAAAAACTGCAGCAAAGGGAATTGATGAATTCTTACGCAATAAATAAAGCATAATAATATAGCTTAAGGGACGCAGGATTTTTCTGCGTCCCTTTTTACTTTACAGGAAATTGCTTTCCTGTAAAGTAAAAAACGCTCCGCGAGGATGCGCACTGCGGCGTATAAGGTAGATGTCGCAAGCGACCGCCGCAGGCGCGAGAATGTGCCAAGGCACATTCTTTGTTTTAAGCAGGTTACTAAGTGACCACCTTATTGGTTACTGGTGTCCACCTGGTGACCACTATTTCTGACATGAGGAATAAATTAAGGATTGGTAATGAAAATCCTCTTGACAAATCCGTCGTAAGAATATATTGTATTACTTATATAGTACAAAAATACGGAAAGGGGTGATTGCATGGCATGGGAATTGGATTCGGATCGTCCTATTTTTATTCAGATTGTGGAGCGGATTCAGATGGAAATAATATCCGGTAAATACAGTCCGGGAGATAAGTTACCTTCTGTCAGGGATCTGGCGGCGGTAGCTGCAGTAAATCCGAATACGATGCAGAAAGCACTGACAGAGTTAGAGCGGACAGGACTTGTGTATTCCCAGCGTACAAGCGGGAGATTTATAACGGAGGATGCAAAAATGATTGAGGAGTTAAAGAATAATCTGGCACAGGAACAGATTAAGGAATTTTTGGAAAATATGAGCAAGCTTGGTTATAAGAAATCAGAAACATTATCTTTGATTCAGGAGATTTTGGAGGGAGAGCAGGCATGAGTACATTATTGGAAGTAAAAGATGTATGCAAGCGATATGGAAAGAAAACTGCGCTTGACCATCTGAATCTGACCTTAGAGAGCGGACATATTGTTGGCCTCTTAGGACCGAACGGAAGTGGAAAGACAACACTGATTAAGCTGATTAACGGAATCCTTACTCCGGATGAGGGCGAGATTTTGGTGGAAGGAATGAAGATTGGCGTAGAGACAAAGAAGGTGGTTTCTTATCTGCCAGATCATACGTATCTTAACATGGGGATGCGGGTACGTGATATTTTAGATTATTTTGAAGATTTTTATCAGGATTTTGATGTGGTAAGAGCTTATGATATGCTGGCAAAATTATCCATTAATCCCAATGATAAATTAAAATCCATGTCCAAGGGAACTAAAGAAAAGGTGCAGCTTATTTTAGTAATGAGCCGTCGTGCGGACTTATATGTTCTGGATGAGCCGATTGCAGGAGTAGACCCGGCGGCAAGAGATTATATATTGCGGACGATTCTTACCAACTATGATGAGAATGCAACGATTCTGATTTCAACCCATCTGATTGCAGATGTTGAGAATGTATTAGATGAGGTAGTCTTTATTCAGAATGGAACAATCAGCCTGACTTCATCAGTAGATGATATTAGAATTAATCAGGGTAAATCGGTGGATGCTTTGTTCCGGGAGGTGTTTAGATGTTAGGAAAAGTAATGAAACATGAAATGAAAGCAACCTGGAAAGTATTATTTCCACTGGCAATGGTTTTGGTCGGCGTTACGTTAATTGGCATGCTGATGATGAATATGCAGGTTTTCGAAACAGATATGGGAGCCTTAGTTGGGCTGGCAATGCTTCTTTTGTATATCATTGGGCTGATTGCATTGAGCGTTACGGCATTTATTTTTCTGCTGGTTCGATTTTACCACAGCATGTATGGTGCAGAAGGTTATTTGTCACATACTCTTCCGGTAACCACTTTTTCCTTGATTAACGGAAAGCTTTTGGTGGCGGTATTTTGGGATGCAATTACGACAATACTTGTTTATGTTTCGGCATTTTCATTAATAGTGACAGCAGGATTGAATCTGGGTAATGAAGGGGAAAGAATTAAACTGGGAGAATTGCTGCAGCAGCTGGGAGATATGATAGGAATTCCGATTCCGGCACTCTTTGGCTGGGCAATATTATATAGTGTGATTTCTGCGTTTTCCGCTATGCTTATGGTATATGCCAGCATGGCAATCGGTCAGTTGTTCCGCCACAAAGTTGCAATGTCGATTGTGATGTATGGTGTGCTTTATGCGATTCTTCAGATTATATATTTTGTGATATCCATTAATTCAGCAAATGGATTTGTTGAGAAACAGGCTGCAATGGGAGATGACAGCTTCTTTACCCTGGCCATTGCAAATATGTATGGAAATATATTTTCAAAGAGCATGATACTTTCCATCGGGGTATCAATTGTATGCTATATCATAACAGCAGTGATTACCCATAAGAAATTAAATCTGGAATAAATTAGAAAACTATTTGTATATAAGAAAAGGCGGGACCAATCAAAAATAGACTGGTTTCGCCTTTTTACGTCGCCATGAATTCCATAGAAACTGCCAGTGGCAGTTTCGGCTGGCATAGATTAGCGGAGAAAAATAAGAAATTACTTCGAAAGAAGACAGTCAATCAGCTTATCATTCATCTCCGGCATCATAAAGCAGAAGCGGATGTATTTGTTATCTAAGAAAGGAAAAGTAGAGCAGTCGCGAATCATCATATTCTTCCGGATTGCTTTATCAAATAAATCTGCAGAAGTAACGTCCTCTTTTAAGATTTTAAGGAGCATGAAGTTGCCGGATGGCTTGTATGGTTTGAAATCCGGGTGATTTTTAAAGATTTCATAAATCCGGGCACGCTCTGAAGAAATAAGAGATTTTGTCTGCTGGATGTATTCTTCATCGGTAAACATCAATTCTCCGGCAATTACGGCAAGAGAGTTAATGGTCCATGGATTTTTTCTGGTATTGATGGATTTGATTAAATCCTGATTGCCGCTGATAGCGTAGCCAAGGCGGAGCCCCGGAGCAGCAAAGAATTTGGATGTTCCACGCAGGATAATAATATTGTTATAGTAGTGGGTCAGTGGAACTGCGGTAATTTCATCCATGTTATCGGCAAATTCCACATAAGTCTCATCCACCATGACAAAGATATCATATTGCTTGCAGATATCTAAAATCCGGCGCATATCCGTCCGGTTGATGCAGGATGAGGTAGGGTTATTGGGATTGCAGAGTACTAAAAGGTCGATGCTTTCATTTAAGTGAGCGGTAAAATCATCCACATCAAGGACGAAATCGTCCTTTTCACGGAGTGGATAGTAGAGTGTAGTACCACCGCCTAAGGAAATTTCGCGCTCATATTCCGAATAAGTCGGACCGAGAATCATGGCTTTTTTCGGATGCTCAATCTGAATAAAAAGAGAGATTAATTCCGTGGAACCATTTCCTACAATGACCTGGCTGGCATCGGTGCCGGTATAGGCAGCAATACATTCTCTTAAAGAAGTATATTCCCGGTCCGGGTAGGATGTAATGGCATCAATATGGGAAGCCAAAGTACTTCGCAGCAGCGGAGATACGCCTAAGGGATTGACATTGGCGGAAAAGCTTGTAATATCCTCTTTTTTGATACCGTAAACGGCTTCTATTTTCTCTAAATCACTTCCGTGAAAATGTTCTTTTGGTGTTATCATGAAAAAGACCTCCTGTTAAAATACAACGGAAAGAAAGTTGCATGTGTGTTTTAAATAGTTTATAATCTATTATAACTGTAATGAGAGAAAAAGCAACAAAATCTCATATCGGAGAAGGAAAAGCAGGTGACATTTTGCGTAGACGGATTCAGAGACTTGCAGCAGGAAAATTTGAACAGGAACAGCCGGTTTTATCTCTTTCGGAAGAGAAGATTGAAATTGAGGTATTAGAGGGACAGGATTATACGGGAGAATTTGTGATTGAAGTATCCAACCATGTTCCGGTAAAGGGGCTGATTTATTCCTCTAATCCATATATGGAATGTCTGACACCGGAATTTGAAGGGGAAGAAGTCCGAATCGGATTTCAGTTCCATAGTGAGGGTTTCCGGGTTGGTGATATACAAAAGGGTGAATTCTGTATTATCTGTAATCAGTTGGAATACAGCCTTTCTTTTGTTGTGTCTATAATCCGGCCTTATGGAAATGCGTCTACCGGAAGAATCCGAAATCTCAGTGATTTTATCAAACTGGCACAGACGGATTATATGGAAGCTTACCGCCTGTTTGCTTCCCAGGGCTTTCAACATGTATTAAAAGAAGAAAAAGGAAAAGAACTATTATGGTATGCCGGCTTTGGCGGACCGGGAGCATTGATTTCCGGTATGGAGGAGTTCTTGGTTACGATCAATGCCAAGCCACGCATTGAGCTTGCGTTAAAAGAACAGGAAATTACCTATCAGGATATCAAAGAGGAGCAGAAGGAAACGCTTTTTGTGCAGAAGAATGGCTGGGGGTATATAAGCTTTGAAGCACAGACAGACAGCAGCTTCTTAAAACTGGAAAAGAATGTTTATACTTCAGATGATTTTACCGGAAGTATCTGCGACCTTATTTATTATATTGACCCGGCAGAACTTCATACCGGAAAAAATTATGGAAGAATTACTTTAGAAAATATTTATCAGCATCTTACTTATGAGATTACCATAATCAGGACGCCGGAGCGCAGAGAACAGGAGCATATCGATTATCTGGAAGAGCAGAGAACACTTGCACATATCACCGGAATCTATCTCAATTATCGTATGAAAAAGATTGGTGCAGGACTTTTTGCATCAGGAATGTTAGATGCACTGAATCATCTGATTGCAATGCGGCCGGAAAATGACTGGTATCTTCTGATGAAAATACAGGCATTACTGGTAAGCGGACAGAGGCAGGAGGCAGAGTGGTTATTTGATGAGTTCCGGCGGAAAGAGGAAGCAAAAGATACACCGCTTTATGCATATTTCCTCTATCTCCGTACGTTGTGGGAGCGGGAAGAATCCTATGTGAACCGGCTGACTGCAGAGATTGAAGAAATTTATCAGAAAACAGATGATATCCGGGTGTTCTGGATGCTGCTTTTCTTAAAGAAAGAATATTGCGAAAATGATACCAGGAAAATCCGGGCAATTGAGAGCCAGATGTTAGACGGCTGTAACAGTCCGTTTTTCTATATCGAAGGATTCTATTTATACTGGCAGAATCCGTATCTTTTAACGAGACTTACTGATTTTGAAATCCGCATTCTTTACTGGGCGGCAAAAAAAGGTGTGTTGACCAGTGACCTTGCCATGCAGATTACGACGCTGGTATCGGAAAAACGGGTATTTCATCCGCTGCTTTATAAGACTATGTGCGTGGCATATGATAAATTTCAGAATAATCAGATGTTGTCAGCAATCTGTGCTTACCTGATAAGAGGACAGCGTTTTGGATTGCATTATCATATCTGGTTTGAACGTGGCGTGGAAGAAGATTTGCGGCTGGCAGGATTAAATGAAGCATATTTAATGTCCATGGATTTACTTGCCATTAAGAAAATTCCACGGATGATACAGATGTATTTTCAGTATAACAGCAGCATTCCATACAAACAGAAGGCGGCTCTGCTTGCAAATGTAGTAGCGTTAAAGGAGAAAGAGCCGGAGGTATATTCCAGTTACCGGAAGCGGATGGAAGAATTCGCAATTGCCCAGATAGAAGAAGGTCATATCGATGATAATCTGGCGATTATCTATTCTGATTTATTAAATAAAGGCATGATACAAAAAGAGATGGCAGGACCACTGGCGAAGATTCTCTTTACCCATAAAATGAACTGCTTTGCACCGAATATTGTGCGGATGTATGTTTTGCATGACCAGCTGCGAAAAGTGCAGTGTGTGCCGATAGTAAATGGCAGTGCTTATTTTGAGTTATACAGCAAGGACTATGTCATTGTATTTGAGGATACGAAGGGATACCGGTATGGCAGTGAGATTTCATACCAGCTGGAAAAGCTGATGAGGCCTGGTGCCTTTTACCGTACCTGCATGGAATATGCACCATATGAGATTTCATATCTTTTGTATCATTTTACATCCAGGGATACCCACCGTGCATTTATGCCGGAGGACAGTGAGTATTTACGCATCTTCTTAAAAGAGGAAGCACTGCGGGAAAGTTACCGGGCAGAGCTTTATGCAAAGGCAGTACATTTCTATGAGCAGGAAGATAATCAGGAACTGGTGGAAGAGTGTCTGCGTCATGCACCGCTTTCTTCTATGAAGCGGGATGACAGAGCCTATCTTTTGAATCTGATGTTGGAATACCGGCTATATGAGATTGCATATCCGGATATCCGGGAATTTGGCTGGGAAGGCATCCGGCTGGAGAAACTGACGGCACTTCTGACTTATGAAATAGAAGAAGCGGATTATGAAAGTGATGATTTCCTGCTGGCACTTTGTGCAGTGACTTTTCAGGCGAAGAAATACAGTAAAGAGATGCTGCAGTATTTAGCACAGTTCTACTGCGGTCCGACCCGTGTAATGGCGGCGGTCTGGTCAGCAGCGCAGACCTTTGATATAGATACCAGAGACTTGGAAGAACGGTTATTGATGCAGATGTTATATACGGCAGAATTTGTAGAACAGGTGCAGAGCATTTATGAAAGCTTTGTGTCACACGGAGCACCACATCTTCTGCGGAAAGCATATGTAAATTATTTTGCACATTTCTATTTTGTGCATCAGGGCATTGTGCCGGAAAATGTCATCAGAGGCTTAAAGAAAAATTATGAGAAACAGGAAGAATTAAGCCAGGTGATGAAGCTGGCACTGCTTTATGCAGTGGCGAAGAGAGATTTGTCCATAGAAGAAAAAGGTGTAACGGAGATGACAGAGCAGCTTCTACAGGAGCAGCTGGTTCAGAATCTTTATTTCGCATTTTATCAGCAGATGCCGGAAGAGATTCGCTATCGATTCCATTTTTACGACCGGCAGTTTGTGGAATACCGGACAAATCCGAGCAAGCGTGTGGTGATTCACTACCAGAAGGGTGAATCCTATGTGGATGAAGATATGAATGAGATGTATGAGGGCATTTTCGTAAAAGAATTTATCGTATTCTTTGGAGAAGAAATTCCGTATTATATTTCAGAGGAAGCACCACGGGAGTCCGTTGTGACTGAGAGTGGACGGCTTTCCTGTAAGGATGTCTGCGGCAGGGAAAACGGAAGCACCTACGATATGTTGAATGAAATGGAATTAGAATATACCTTAAAGGATTATGAGAAGTTAGAGCGGCTTTTACGGAAATATGACAGCATGAAGAAAAGGAATGAAGAACGTTTTCAACTGATGTAATAACAGGGAAAACAATAACAGGGTGATGGTATGAAGGAAAAAAGCCTTTCAATAGGACTTGATTTTGGAAAAAAATACGCATTAGTATCATATTGTACATCCGATATGTCAGAGCCGGATACCATCAGTACCGTGGCAGGCAGTGAATTGTACCAGATTCCATTAAGCCTTTGTAAGCGGAGAGGAATCGGACAGTGGTATTACGGAAAAGAAGCAGAGACTGTCATGAAAAATGGCGAAGGAAGTGGCTGTGACCGGCTCTTCAGCCGGGCACTGGCAGGCGAACAGGTTACCGTGGAAGGGGAAACTTATGATACGGTAGAACTGTTAAGTCTCTTTGTCCGTAAAATTCTTACGGTACCGCAGAAATTCGGCACATCCATGAAGCTGGCAAGAATTACCATTACCATGGATACTTTAAACCGGGAGAAGATGGAACTGATTGAAAAAATAGCCGGACGGATGAAGTGGACAAAAGAGCAGTATCATGTCATCGATTATGCAGAAAGCTTTTATTACTATGCTTTAAGCCAGAAGGAAGAACTGTGGCTGCATGATGCAGTTCTCTTTGATTATTCCAAGAACAGTATGCGTTTTTATTACATGGAGCGTAATCTGAATTCCACACCACAGCTGGTTCATATTTATCTGAAAGATTATGGTCCTTTGATTGGCAATAGAGACACTGCGTTTTTAGATGTAGTAACAGATGCCGTTTCCCGTAAAATCTATTCTTCGGTATATCTGACCGGGGATGGTTTTGATGGAGAATGGATGAGAGAATCCTTAAAATTTCTCTGCAACGGAAGGCATGTTTTCTTAGGCAAAAATCTTTATGCTAAGGGAGCCTGTTATGCATCCTGCATCCATACCGGAATGCAGCCATGGCAGTTTGTCTATATTGGTGAGAATGAGATGAAGGTAAATATCAGCCTTAAAGTAAAAGACCGGGAAGAACTTATTTTCCATACACTGGTAAGTGCAGGAGAAAACTGGTATGAAGCAAAGAATCAGTGCGAGATTTTACTGGCAGGTACGAATACCGTTGATTTCTGGCTGCAGCTTCCGGACAGCAGGGAAGCAAAGATAGAATCCTTAGAGCTTACGGATATTCCAAAACGGCCGGAACGTATGACCAGACTTTCTGTTATGACAGAAGCACTGTCGGATTCCGCTGTAAAGGTTACCATACGGGACCTTGGATTTGGAGAGATTTATAAAAGCTCTGAAAAAGTGTGGGAATATAAAATGGAACTGTAGGAGGAGACCTCATGGGAGAATTGATTTTATGCAATCGGAAAGAAACCGATGTGCCATATTATTTAGAACAGAATATGATAAATATCTATTCCCTGGAGGAATTGAACTGGTATATTTTAAACCACACGGAATATCTCGACGATTCTTTTGTGTCGGATGATTTAATCAGCTGGATTGCAGAGGAGTTAAAAGACCGGGAGTTAGCCGGGCAGTTAAAAGAGGCTGTCCGAAAGAAAATAACGCTGGCAAAGAAAGTCCGGCTTCTGATGGATGCCTGCGGCTTTTGCACAAAGAAAGAAAAAGATGAAATCGAATATGCACTGGCAGAAGTAGAAAATAAATCAGAAATTGAATGTATGAAAATCAGGGCAGACAGAAGCCTTATGAATCATCGGTATGTCATGGCTATCAGGGAATATATGCGTCTGCTGCAGAAGGAAGAGGCGGGGAAGCTTGATGCTTCTGTCATAGGAAATATATGGAATAATATTGGTGTTGCAAATACCGGGTTATTCCTGTACCGGGATGCGGCACGATGCTTTAAGAAAGCTTATGACTATAATAACAATCCGGCATGCATGCGGGAGATGGAAGAAGCATGGCGGATGGCAGCACCGGATGAAAAGGAACAGGTTTATGAAGTATCAGAAGAACTGCAAAAGACATTAGAGGATATTCATAAGCAATGGAATGATGAGGAAGAAGTACTGGAAGCATTTCGAGATGTGCTGGATAAGAAAAAATATATTTACGAAAGCAATGGACGGTGGGCATAACATTGATAAAATTTTTTAGAAGAAAAAGGAAACCAAAGAAAACAATCGAGGAGGTCTTAGAATGTATCACAGAGGATACGTTATCGGAAGAAGACCGGAAGGATGAACATAAAGTACAACATTATGTTCTGGGTCACTGTGAACAGATGATTGATACCACAAAGACCCTGGAAAATGAAAAGTCTGAATATCGTGTGGTGACTTCTTATTTAAAGGATATCCAGATTATTGAAGAACTGCCGGAAGATGAGGCAGCTGCTTTAAGAGATACTGCAAACAGTATTCTTACACTGGATCAGTCCCGTTCCGATTATCTGAAAGCAACCAAGAAGCTGACAGATACGCAGTATGCACAGATGGAACAGGAAGAGGAGACTCTGACGGAATCCATCCGGACCCTGCAGGCAAATGAGATGTATCAGGCGGCCGTAAAGCGTGATATGAATTACCTGGAAGGGGAGAAGAATGAATGGGCTTATTACCGGGAAGAGTTAATGGAAGAACAGAAGATTCTGCGGAAGGCATCCTATGTAGTATTTGGCATGGTACTGGCATTCCTTGCAGTCATATTGGTTCTTCATGTGGCATTGGAAATGGATGTACGGATTCTATTTACGATTCTGATGGTAGCTGCGGCAGCCAGTGGATTCTTTATGCTGTTCCGGAATCAGAATAATACAAGAGAAATCAAGCGGGCAGAAGTGAACATGAATCATGCCATTACTCTTTTGAACCGTACTAAAATAAAGTATGTAAATTCTACGAATGCGGTGGATTATGCCTGCGAGAAATACCATGTGCATAATTCCTATGAACTGACCTATCTCTGGGAGCAGTACTTAGAAGCCAAGCGGGAAAGAGAGAAATTTGAACGGAATAGTGATGACTTGGAATATTTTAATGGAAAGTTAGTACGCATGCTGCAAAAATATGAACTTTATGATGCAAAGGTCTGGATTAGTCAGCCCAATGCACTGGTAGATAAGCGTGAAATGGTGGAAATCAAGCATGAATTATTGAGCCGGCGGCAGAAAATCCGGGCATCCATTGAATATAACATGGATGTAGTATTAGAACAGAAGGAAGAAATTGAAAAACTCATGAAAGAGTATCATGAGGAAATCCCGGAAGTCCGTGAGATTATTAATTCTGTGGACCGGCTCTGCGGAACCGGAGAATGAAAATAGCGTATCATCGATAGAAAATATCGGTGATACGCTATTTTTTACTTTACAGGAAATTGCTTTCCTGTAAAGTAAAAAACGCTCCGCGAGGATGCACACTGCGGCGTATAAGGTAGATGTCGCAAGCAACCGCCGCAGGCACGAGAATGTGCCAAGGCACATTCTTTTCTATCACAGTTTTATTTGCAGCCGCAGCTCTTATCGAAAGCCGGGTTACATGCATAGAAGTTCTTGGAGTCAAGGTGTTCCTGTACCATCCGGAGTGCTTCGCCAAAACGCTGGAAGTGTACGACCTCCCTGGCACGCAGGAAACGAATCGGATCTACAACGTCCGGGTCTTTTACGACACGAAGAATGTTATCGTAAGTGGTGCGGGCTTTCTGCTCTGCAGCCATATCTTCCATAAGGTCAGTAATCGGATCGCCTTTGGACTGGAATTCACAGGCATTCTGTGGAACACCACCGGCAGCCTGTGGCCATACGGCAAGGGTGTGGTCAATATAGTAAGGACCGAAGTTAGAGGCTTTGATTTCCTCCGGAGTCAGGTCTCTGGTAAGCTGGTGTACGATGGTTGCAATCATCTCAAAATGGGCAATTTCTTCTGTCGCAATATCGGTAAGCAGTCCGGCTACTTCACGGTAAGGAATGGAATAGCGCTGGGAGAGATAACGTAAGGATGCGTTGATTTCTCCGTCAGGACCTCCGTACTGGCTTAAGATATACTGTGCGGTTTTCGGATCGGTCTGTTTGATGTTGACCGGATATTCCAGTCTTTTTTCATACTGCCACATTTAACAATTTCCCCCTTCCCATGGATTTCTCATGCTTCCCCAGCTCCAGTGACCGTCTGTGTCGGCACCGTCTAAAGTCAGGGGACCATATTTTTCTTCATACATTTTCACTGCTTTTAACCGCAGGGTACGGTAGTGGTTATAGAAGGAAAGTGCTTCTTCATCATAAGGATGGGTGTCAAGGTAAAGGGCAGTATCATAAGCTACAAAGCTGACCTGATTAATCCAGTCTAAAAGCTGGGACTGGTTCATTGGCATATTGTTCATCAGAATCTGCCTCCTTTCATGGAACCATGGAAAGGTTTATTTAAATCCTGAAAGACTGTGCCATTACGCAGAGCCTGGTCAGGTTCGTACAGATTGCCGAACTGCTGCCATGGAACATAAGCCATGGCAAGTTCCTGATTACAGGCAAACTGTTTCGTATAAGGTGTCGGAACAGCCGGACGGCTGCTTTGTGGCTGACAATTACAGTTGTTCATATGCTGACCTCAATAAAAATATTCATATTAATATATGTGCAGATGAAAAGGAATGTGAGATTTTATATTGTGAAAAAAAGAATCCTGCGGTAAAATACTTAATTGAGAAAAAATATCAATAACAAGAGAAGAGGAAAATAGATGACACTGGATGAACTTGAAATTGGAAGAGAAGCGGTAATAACCAAAGTAGGGGGAGAAGGAGCACTGCGGTGTAGATTTTTAGATATGGGGCTGATTCCAAAGACAAAGGTGCAGGTGCGTAAAGTAGCACCTATGGGAGACCCGATTGAACTCCGGATTCGTGGATATGAACTGACCATACGAAAAGAAGATGCCGGAAAAATTGAAGTAGAACCGGAGGAGAACTAGAATGATATTTGCATTAGTAGGAAACCAGAACTGTGGTAAGACCACATTATTTAATCAGCTCACCGGTTCCAACCAGCATGTTGGAAATTTTCCGGGTGTAACGGTTGACCAGAAAATGGGAGAAATCAGAGAGCATAAGGATGCATCGGTAGTTGACCTGCCGGGAATCTATTCACTGCGTCCGTATACCAGCGAGGAGATTGTAACAAGAGACTTTATTTTAAATGAAAAGCCGGATGGAATTATCAATATTGTAGATGCAACAAATATTGAGCGAAATCTCTATCTGACCCTGCAGTTATTAGAAATGCATATTCCGATGGTATTAGCTCTGAATATGATGGATGAGGTGCGTAACAACGGCGGAAGTATTGATGTAAAACAGATGTCTTTAGAACTGGGAATTCCGGTTATTCCAATCAGTGCGGTAAAGGGAGAGGGAGTGGAAGATCTGGTACACAGCGCCATGAAGGTGGCAGGACAGAAGATATATCCAAAGGTAACGGATTTTTGCGAGAAAGGTCCTGTGCACCGCTGCATTCATGCGGTATCCCATCAGGTAGAAGACCATGCACAGAATATCGGAATGTCACCACGTTTTGCAGCAACGAAGATTGTAGAACAGGATACAGACATTATTGACAGACTGAAGCTGAGCCAGAACGAACTGGATATGATGGAACACAGTATTGAAGAAATGGAAACAGACCATCATATGGACAGAAATGCCGCTCTGGCGGATATGAGATATACCTTTATTGAAAAGGTGTGCAGTAAATCAGTAACAAAGTGCCATGAGAGCAAAGAACATATTCGTAGTGTGAAGATAGACAATGTATTAACGAATAAATATCTTGCTATTCCGTTGTTTCTTCTGATTATGCTGCTTGTATTCTGGCTGACCTTCGGTGTGATTGGAGCATTTTTGAGCGATTATCTGGCTGTTTTTATTGCATACATAACGAATCTTGCAGACAAGGGGCTGACTGCTTATGGAATTAACCCGGTGGTTCACAGCCTGATTATTGATGGTGTATTTGCCGGAGTAGGAAGTGTGTTAAGCTTCCTGCCGATTATTGTGGTTTTATTTTTCTTCCTGTCTATTCTGGAAGATTCCGGTTATATGGCAAGAGTTGCCTTTGTTATGGATAAACTGCTGCGTAAGATTGGACTTTCCGGACGAAGCTTTGTTCCAATGCTGATTGGATTTGGTTGCACGGTTCCGGCAGTAATGTCAAGCAGAACTTTAGCATCCGAAAGAGACCGGAAAATGACCATTATGCTGACACCATTTATCAGCTGTTCGGCGAAAATACCGATTTATGCGGTGTTTACAGCAGCATTTTTTAAAAAGTATCAGGCACTTGTTATGATTGCACTTTATGTTGGTGGAATGGTAATGGGAATTCTGGTGGCACTTTTATTCAAGCATTCCGCATTCCGTGGAAAACCGATGCCTTTTGTCATGGAGCTTCCGAATTACCGGCTGCCATCTTTTAAGAGCGTGGTACTCCTGATGTGGGACAAGGCAAAGGATTTCTTAGAGAGGGCATTTACCGTTATTTTCCTTGCAACGATTATTATCTGGTTCTTACAGTCTTTTGATACCAGACTGAATGTAGTATCTGACAGCGCAGACAGCCTGCTGGCATTAATCGGCCGTGTGATTGCACCGGTTTTTGCTCCGCTTGGATTTGGGGACTGGAGAGTATCCACTTCTTTGATTACCGGATTTACTGCCAAAGAAGCAGTAATCAGTACCATGAGTGTACTTCTTGGAACCAGTGTGACTGCTTTGGGCAACAGCCTTGGAACTCTGTTTACGCCGGTATCAGCAGTCAGCTTCCTGGTATTTACGTTACTTTATACACCATGTGTAGCAGCGATTGCAGCAATCAGACGGGAGATGGGTTCAAAGCTTCAGGCACTTGGTGTTGTGGTAATGCAGTGCGTGGTTGCATGGATTGCAGCATTTGTTGTCTTTCAGATTGGCAGCCTGATTTTTTAGGAGGCAGATAGTATGGGCGTTAATGATATTATTTTGCTATTACTGATTCTTTGCTGGTGCGCCTTTGCAGTATATGCTATGATGAAAAAGAAAAAAGAGGGAGGCTGCATTGGCTGCAGCGGATGTAGTGGAAGGACAGATACGGATGCGGTCTGCAAAGAATGTTCCCAGAGGAAAAAGTTGTAAAAAGTATTTATTTTAGAACATAAGAGCAGGCTACTTGTATTATTGAAAGTGGTGTGCTAGATTATTGTTAGCATAGTGTTATATATTGATAATACTGTGCGTGGTTATGAACAATGATATAATACAATTTTTTTCTAGGAGGAAACGATGAGAGGACTACGTACACCAGTATCAGATTTGAGAAAAAGCATTTTTACGGAGGTAGCAAAAATTGCTTATGAAGCAGACAGTGCAAACCTGAACGATGCCGTTGAGGCAGTTCCATATACAGTTTGCCCTGGAGATGTTCCTACATACCGTGAAAGTATTTATAGAGAACGTGCGATTGCAGCAGAAAGAGTAAGACTTGCTATGGGTATGTCTTTACGGCCACAGGATAAACCGGTACATGTTACCAGTGGCCTCGAAGAGAGCAATGTGGCAGAAAAATATTATGAGCCACCTCTTATGCAGGTAATTCCATCTGCATGTAATCTGTGCGAAGAAAAGAAATATGAAGTATCCAATATGTGTCAGGGATGTATTGCACATCCATGTATGGAGGTATGTCCAAAGGGAGCAATCTCCCAGGTAGATGGCAAATCTGTAATCGACCAGGAGAAATGTATCAAATGTGGAAGATGTAAAGCAGCCTGCCCATATGATGCAATTTCCAAGAAAGAAAGACCTTGTTCCATGGCTTGTGGAATTGGAGCAATTGGAACAGATGAATACGGAAGAGCAAAGATTGATGCAGATAAATGTGTATCCTGTGGTCAGTGTATGGTAAGCTGCCCATTCGGAGCAATTGCAGATAAATCACAGATTTTCCAGTTGATCCGTTGTATGAAAGAAGGCGGAGAAGTTATTGCTGAAATTGCACCTGCATTTGTAGGTCAGTTCGGACCTGGAGCTACTCCAAAGCATGTAAAAGCAGCTTTATTAGAACTTGGTTTCTCAGAGGTTGTTGAAGTTGCACTTGGAGCTGATATCGGTGCAGTAGCAGAGGCACATCATTATGCAAATCATGTTGCAACAGGTGAGCTCCATTCTTACTTACATCCTGCTGTCCTGCATGGTCTATGCTTGCAAAGACACAGTTTCCGGATTTGATCGAGAGCGTATCTTCTGAGCTTACACCTATGGTTGCTACAGCGAGAAGCATTAAGAAAGAGCATCCGGATGCAAAAGTAGTATTTATCGGACCGTGTGCTGCTAAGAAACTGGAAGCAAGCAGAAGAACTGTCCGAAGTGATGTTGATTTTGTAATTACATTTGAAGAGTTAGACGCTATGTTTGCAGCAAAAGGAATTGATCCGAACCAGACAGATGGTGAAAGCTCCATGCATGATGCAACTGCTGCAGGTCGTGGATATGCATGTGCCGGTGGTGTTGCAGATGCCATTGAAAAATGTATACATGAGTATTATCCGGATGTGGATGTTAAGATTGAACATGCAGAAGGTCTTGCTGAATGTAAGAAGATGCTGATGCTTGCCAAGGCCGGTAAGATGAATGGATATATGATTGAGGGAATGGGATGTCCTGGCGGATGTATCGCCGGAGCAGGAACTATTCTTCCGATTCCGAAGGCAAAACAGGAAATCGAGAAGATTAAGAAAGCTTCTACCAAGCAGCTTCCACCAAAGGAATTGCGGGAAATCGAATTAAATTAATAGTAAGAAAGCGGGTTAGTTAGAATGAGCAAGGTTAGAACCAGATTTGCACCAAGTCCTACAGGAAGAATGCATGTAGGAAATCTGCGTACAGCACTTTATGCATATTTAATTGCAAAGCATGAGGGCGGAGATTTTATTTTAAGAATTGAAGATACAGACCAGGAACGTTATGTTGAGGGAGCGGTAGATATTATCTACCGTACCCTTGAGAAGACTGGATTGTTGCATGATGAAGGTCCGGACAAGGATGGCGGTGTTGGCCCATATGTGCAGAGTGAACGTCAGGCACAGGGAATTTATCTGGAGTATGCGAAGAAACTCATTGAAAAAGGAGAAGCATACTATTGTTTCTGTGATAAGGAGCGTTTAGAGAGTCTGCGTCAGACTGTTGCAGGTAAAGAGATTATTGTTTACGATAAGCATTGCCTGCATTTAAGCAAGGAAGAAATAGAAGAAAAGCTTGCTGCAGGTGTTCCATACGTTATCCGTCAGAACAATCCTCAGACAGGAACAACAACCTTTCATGATGAAATCTATGGAGATATTACCGTTGATAATGCGGAGCTGGACGATATGATTCTGATTAAATCAGACGGATATCCGACTTATAACTTTGCCAACGTAGTAGATGACCATTTGATGGGAATTACACATGTAGTAAGAGGAAATGAATATCTTTCTTCTTCTCCAAAGTATAACCGTCTGTATGAAGCTTTTGGCTGGGATGTGCCAGTGTATGTACACTGTCCGTTAATTACCAACGAAGAGCATCAGAAGTTAAGTAAACGTTGTGGACATTCTTCCTACGAAGATTTGATTGAACAGGGATTTTTAACAGAGGCAGTTGTAAACTTTGTGGCATTACTGGGGTGGAGTCCGGCAGATAACCGGGAAATCTTTTCTTTAGAGGAGCTGGTAAAAGCCTTTGATTATCATCATATGAGTAAATCACCGGCTGTATTTGACTATACAAAGCTGAAATGGATGAATGGCGAATACATCAAGGCAATGGATTTTGATTCGTACTTTGAAATGGCAGAGCCATATATCCGGAAAGTAATTACCAGGGATTATGATATCCGCAAGATTGCAGAGATGGTGAAGACCAGAATTGAAATCTTCCCGGATATTGAGAATCTGATTGACTTCTTTGAGGAACTTCCGGAGTATGATACCGCAATGTATACCCATAAGAAGATGAAGACCACAGAAGAGAGCTCTTTGGAAGTCTTGACAGAGATTCTTCCGGTATTAGAGGCTCAACAGGATTACAGTAATGATGCACTGTATCAGACACTTTGTGATTTTGTGGCAGAGAAGGGCTGCAAGAATGGTTATGTATTATGGCCGGTTCGTACAGCGGTTTCCGGTAAACAGATGACACCGGCAGGTGCAACTGAAATTATGGAGATTATTGGTAAGGAAGAGTCCTTAAAACGTATCCGTACCGGAATTGCACTTCTTACGAAAGCACTTGAGAAATAAAAGTTACGAGGCATTTCATGCAATTTAATGAAGCACAACAGGAAGCTGTTGATTTTTATCAGGGTCCCTGCCTTACACTGGCGGGGCCCGGTTCAGGCAAAACTGCCGTAATTACCCATCGAACGAAAAATTTAATAGAAAAATATGGGGTGTCACCATCAGAGATTCTGGTGGTGACATTTACAAAAGCAGCCGCTATGGAGATGAGGGAGCGTTTTCTTTCGCTAACGAATCAGACATCCACAACGGCTACTTTTGGTACTTTTCATGCGGTGTTTTTTACGGTATTAAAGTATGCTTATCATTATCGGGCAGAAAATATTATAAGAGATGAGCAGAAGGTGGTATTTATCCGGAATCTTTTACGTCATTTTCCGATTGACTATGAAGATGAAAATGAATGCATCCAGACTCTGTTATCTGAAATCAGCGGTGTAAAGAATTCGAACATTCCCATTGAACATTATTATTCTTCTAATTTTCCAGAGCATACATTCCGGGATGTATTTATGAATTATCAGAAGATGCTGCAGAAGAACCGGCTGATTGATTTTGATGATATGTTAGTTTATACCTATGAACTTTTCAGCCAGCGGAAGGATATCTTAGCACTCTGGCAGAAGAAGTTCCGGTATATTTTGATTGATGAGTTTCAGGATATCAATGGATTGCAATATGAGATTATAAGGATGCTTGCAGCACCGGAAAATAATCTCTTTGTGGTAGGGGATGATGACCAGTCTATTTACAGGTTCCGCCAGGCAAGACCGGAGATTATGCTGAACTTTGAGAAGGATTATGCTGATGCAAAGCGGATTGTATTAAATTATAATTATCGTTCCGATGGAAATATTGTGGCAGCGGCAGGAAGACTGATTGCCCACAATACAGGGCGGTTTGCAAAGGATATTAAGGCATTTCATCCGGCAAAGGAAGCGGTAGTATGTAAGACTTACCGGACGCAGCGGGAAGAAAATTTAGGATTGATTCATGCACTTAAGGAATATACCGCAGCTGGTGGTGACTGGTCGGACGCAGCGGTGCTGTTTCGCACTAATACACAGCCAAGACTTCTGATGCAGCAGTTGATGGAATATAATATTCCTTTCCGTACAAGGGATAATATTCCTAATATTTATGAGCATTGGATTGCAAAAGATATGGAAAGTTATCTTCGGATTGCCCATGGAAGCAGAAGAAGGGCAGACTTCTTACAGATTATGAACCGGCCGAACCGTTATATTGGGCGGGACAGCCTGGAAGAGGATACTGTAGCATTTGATGTCTGGGCAGATTATTATGATAAAATGGAGCAGTCCTGGATTGCACGAAGAATCGACCGGCTTTATCATGACTGCAAAATGTTAGCCGGAATGAAGCCTTTTGCAGCGGTGAATTATATCCGCAAGGGAATCGGCTACGATGACTATATCAAAGAATATGCAGATCAGAGAGGTATGAATGAGGAAGAACTTTTGGATATTCTAGAACAGCTTACCGATATGACCAAAGAGTTCGATAGCTTTGATGACTGGCAGAAACAGAAAGAGAAATATTTAAAAGAATTACAGCGTGCCATGGAGAAGCAGCGGACGAAGGGAGAGGGCGTTGTCTTATCAACCTTACATAGCTCGAAGGGATTAGAGTATGATGTGGTATTTTTGATTGATGTAAATGAGAAAATCATGCCCTATAAGAAAGCTGTTTTAGATGCGGATCTGGAAGAGGAACGCAGAATGTTCTATGTTGGGATGACCAGAGCAAAAAAACAGCTCTACCTCTTCTCGGTAGAGCTGTTGAATAATCACAGTGCAGAACCATCCCGGTTCTTAAAAGAATTGCAGGAAACGTAATGGATGATTAGTTGTCCATTGCGTCAAATTCTGCTTCATCTAATAATTCATCAAACGGTCGGAGACAACTTCGTATTCTTCGTCACTGTTAATATTATCTAAAGAAGGATTTCCATCCTCATCCTCGGAGTAACGATAGATATATACTTCACCATCTGCATTTTCATTTCCCTTTTCATCTAAGGGCATCAGCGCAATATAATCCTGTTTTCCTGCTTCAAAGATAGTAAGAATTTTGCATTCCACATCCTGCCCATTGTCTAAATTCAATGTCACCATGATATCGTCTTCGTCTTTTAACTGTTTGTTTTCCATAAAATACCTCTTTCTTTATATAATTGTCTGAACGTAGAGTTCCGGACGTTTTTCCAGATTGATAAATATACTGTCTTCTAACCGAACCACCGGACGAGTCAGGCGATGCTTGTTAATCAGCACAATTTTACCGGTCATGCCATTACTTAACATGACATCATTGTTAATATATGTATTGGCAATATGCTCCAAGAAGCTGGTAATAAACTGGGGTTTGTATTTACCCAGACCCTCCCGCTCAAAAGTGGCAATGACCTCAAACGGGCAGACGCCGCGGCGATAACAGCGGTCAGCAGTCATGGCATCGTAGACATCTGCAATAGCAACGATATTGGCAAAATCATCAATATCATCTCCGATAAGTCCGATTGGATAGCCGCTTCCATCACAGCGTTCATGATGGGTGAGAGCAATTTTTTTGATGCGGACAGATACATTCTGATTTTTCAGCAGTTCATAACCATATTCGGAATGTTTTTTCACCAGTTCATATTCTTCCGGGGTCAGGCGCCCTGGCTTGTTAATGATTTCCGGTGGAATTTTACTTTTTCCTATATCGTGTAAGAGACCACCCAGAGTCAGAGTTTCTAAATCATCTGCATTATAATTCTGCCACATACCAATCATTCGGCTGATTAAAGAAACATTCAGACTGTGGGCATAAGTGGAATCGGTAATTTTGCGCATATTGTGCAGCATATCGAACATGGAAATTGTAGTGGAATGTCTGGCAAAAAGATCTAAAGCGCAGGATAAAAGAGCCTCCTGATCAAAAGGAATGTTTTTTGTGACAAAATCATTGATGGATTTTTCTAAAAAAGGTACTTTTTTTTCGTAATTTGCTTTAAAAACTTTGAATTCTTTACTGTTTCTTACCCGTTCAGAATACCGGTCAACCGCTTCCTTTTCTTCAGCCATTGACTGAATGGCATCAACAGGCAGAGCACCGTCTATTATTCTGGCACTCTCAATTCCATAAAACTCAAGGTGTGCAATCATCTGAGTTGTCAGCATTTTGTGTGCTTCTACAATCATCTGCCCATGCCTGCTCATGACAGGAGTGGCAGTCACCATGCCAGGTTGTAAATCCTTTGTTGCAACTGTATGCTTGAATATACCTCTTATATCACTAATTAACAATACACTACACTATAATTATAAAAATTTACATATCAATTGTCAATGAATCGTGTTATAATCTTTTCAAGAGACTTGAATATAGGAAAGTGCAGGATGATGAAATGAAATACAATGTTCGGGAAGGCGATTACAGAACCATGGGAGCAGTTGTGCATAGTGATGGGGTTGTATTTACCTTTGAGGGGAGAAAAGAGCAGAAATGCAGTATTGTACTGTATGAAAAGAAAACAGGGAAAATTGGAAAAATACCGGTTCCGGATACTTACTATGTGGGTGCACTGCGCTCAATTATGGTAATGGGCATTGAACCGGCTTCTTTTGATTATAATTTTGAAATAGACGGTAAGGTTATGACAGATCCATATGCCAGAAGAATTGTAGGCAGGGAAAAGTGGGGAGAAAAGGAACGCTTTGGTATGGATTATCAGGTGAAAAGCGGTTTCTCCACAGATGTTTTTGACTGGGAAGAGGATGTGGCACCGGAAATTGCCAAAAAGGATATGGTCATGTACAAACTTCATGTGAGAAATTTTACCATGGAGGGTAGTAATGGCGGAGCAAGAAAAGGAACTTTTGAAGCAGTAGAGAACCGGATAGGATATCTTCGTGATATGGGCGTTACAACCGTTGAATTTATGCCTTTTTATGAATTTGAAGAGCTGATGATACCGGAAACCTGTGAACTGCCGGATTATGTGACCTGGAAGGAAGAACAGAAGACAGATACAAAGAAGCTGCCGGAAGTTGAGAAGATAAATTGCTGGGGCTATACCGAAGGCAATTATTTTGCACCGAAGACTGCATTTACCAAAAGCAGACAGCCGGAGCATGCCTTGAAATCATTAATTAAGGCATTGCATAAAAATGACATGGAATGTATTATGGAAATTTATTTTCCTGATACCATCAATCAGAATCTGATGTTAGAAGCCCTGCGCTTCTGGGTGATGGAATATCATGTGGATGGATTCCGACTGATGGGAGCAAATCTTCCGATTCGTGCTATGGCACAGGATTTGATTTTGTGCCGTAGTAAGCTGTTTGCAGATACGATTCCGGAGGATTTGCTGGAACAGGATTATGCATATCCGCATTTATTTGTTTACCGGGATGAATTTTATTATCCGTTGCGGAAAATGTTAAATCATAAGGAAATCTGTCTTACCGATTTTGTAAACCAGATGCGTAAGCAGAAGAAATATGCCGGATTTGTGAATTATGCAGCATCTAATGATGGTTTTACACTGGCAGATGTATTTATGTACAGTGAGAAACATAATGAGGCAAATGGGGAAAACAATGCGGATGGAAATGACTGGAATTACAGTGACAACTATGGCATTGAAGGACCAACCCGCAAAAAATATATAGAAAGCCTGCGTAAAAAACAGCTTCGAAATGCGATTACGGCAGTATTTTTAGCACAGGGTATTCCACTGCTTGCTGCCGGTGATGAGATTGGTAATTCCCAGAGGGGAAATAATAATGCTTATTGCCAGGATAATGCAGTTGGCTGGGTAAACTGGAAAAATGATAAGAAATATGCTTCCTTACAACAGTTTGTAAAGAAAATGGCAGCCTTTCGTAAGGCACACCCGGTTCTTCGGATGGAAGAGCCGATGCGGATGAATGATTATAAGGGACTGGGATATCCGGATCTTTCTTTTCATTGCGATAGTGCATGGACTGTGGGATTTAGCCCGAACCGCCAGTCGGTTGGGATGCTTTATTGCGGACTGTATGCGGATTGTGAGGAAATGATTTATGTGGCATATAATTTTCACACCGGAAAACAGTTCCTTGCACTTCCAAAATTGCCAAAAAGCAAAAAATGGTATAAAGTAATGGATACAGGAAATGAAAATGGTTTTCTGGAGAAAGAAATGATAATGGATGCAGTCCAGGTGGAAATTGCCGGGATGTCCATTCAGATATTAATAGGGAAATAAAGTAAGATGAAAGCATGGAAACATTTTTGCACAATTAATCATCACAAGATGTTAGTCATGAAAGGCTGTTTTAAAGTTGGACTTTACCGCCAGGGCTTATTGCATGATTTGTCGAAATATTCACCAACGGAATTTTTAGTGGGCTGTAAGTATTTTCAGGGAAATATGAGTCCCAACAATGCCGAACGTGAGGATAAGGGGTATTCCGCAGCCTGGCTGCACCATAAGGGCAGAAACAAGCATCATATGGAATACTGGATTGATTACGGACCGGATAAATGTGCCGGAATCACTGGAATGAAGATGCCGACAAAATATGTGGTTGAGATGTTTATTGACCGGGTGGCAGCAAGCAGGAATTACCAGAGAGAAAAATATACCGACGAAAGTCCTCTGGCTTATTACGAACATGGAAAGCAGTATCATATTATTCATGAGGAATCAAGAGAACTTTTAGAGTGCCTTCTTCATATGCTGGCAGAATGCGGCGAAGAAGAGACTTATGCATATATTCGATATGAAGTATTGAAAAATAAAAGAAAGAAGGATAAATAAATGTTAGACGGAAAGAAGATTTTATATAGTGGAATGCAGGCAACAGGAACCCTTACCCTGGGAAATTATTTGGGAGCATTGAAAAACTGGGTAAATCTTACGGATGAATATGAATGTATCTATGGTGTTATGGATTTACATTCCCTTACCTTAAGACAGGTGCCGGCAGAGTTCCGTAAAAATGCACGTTCTCTTTATGCATTATATGTAGCGGCAGGATTAGACCCGGAGAAAAACTGTATTTATTATCAGTCCCATGTATCCGGACATGCAGAATTAAGCTGGATATTAGGCTGCTTTACCTATATGGGGGAATTGAACCGAATGACACAGTTTAAGGATAAGGCTGCAAAACATGCAGATAATATCAATGCAGGTCTTTATACCTATCCTGTATTAATGGCGGCTGATATTTTATTGTATCAGGCAGATGTGGTTCCGGTTGGCGTAGACCAGAAACAGCATCTTGAGATTACCAGAGATATTGCACAGCGTTTTAATGCTATTTACGGAGATGTATTTACAATTCCGGAGGCATATATCGGAAAAGCAGGTGCAAAGATTATGAGTCTGCAGGAGCCGGAGAAAAAGATGTCAAAGTCCGATGAGAATCCGAATGCAACCATCCGCCTTTTAGATGATAAAGATACCGTTATCCGCAAATTTAAACGTGCAGTAACCGACTCCGGCAGTGAAATTGTATATCGTGAAGATAAACCGGGCATTAGTAATCTGATTGATATTTATGGTTGTGTAACCGGTAAGACAAGAGAAGAAACCGAAAAAGAATTTGACGGAAAAGGCTACGGTGATTTCAAACTGGCAGTAGGAGAAGCAGTTGCTGCAGAGTTAGAGCCATTGCAGAAACGTTATGGGGAACTGATGGCAGACAAGACCTATCTTGACAGTATGATTAAAAAGAATGACGAAAAAGCAGCTTATTATTCTAATAAGACCTTGCGTAAGGTGCAGAAGAAAGTCGGACTTACCGAAAGAATCCGTTAATCCGAAAATAGATTGTCCAGATTTGGAACATGAAATTCAGGGAACAGCATTTGCATATCGGCAGGAAGTGGAGCCGTAAAGCAGAGCTGTTCCTTTGTGATTGGATGTTCGAATTTTAACTGGCAGGCATGAAGAGCCTGCCTTTTTAACATGGAAAAATCCGGATAATAAAGAAAATCTCCGATTAAAGGGTAGCCGAGGTAGCTCATATGGACACGGATCTGGTGGGTTCTGCCGGTGTCAAGCCGCAAAGCAATAAGGGAGAGTGCATCCGGTGAAAGAGGCTCCCCTGAAAAAGTATTTTTTGGAAAAATTTCTTTCACAGCTAGTCTGCGGTAATGGGTGCAGGCGTATTCACCTTGCCCAAAATCTACCTGACGCTCTAATATAGAACCTTCCTTTCTGCCGATTGGCGCAGTAATGGTACCGGATTCCGGGGTAATACCACGGACAATGGCAAGATAGGTGCGGTGGATTTTCCGTTCATTCATCTGTCTGCCTAAGATACCGCCACTGAGACTGTTTTTTGCAAGGATTGTGATACCGGTAGTATCCTTATCCAGCCGGTTGATGCAGCGGAAAGGACCGGCTTCGTTTTTGCTGCCCAGATAATAAAAGACAGCATTGGAGAGGGTATGTTCGTAATGTGTCATGGATGGGTGGACAGGCATATGTGCCGGTTTATTGATAACGAGAATATCTTCGTCTTCATAGAGGATGGAAAGGGGAATGTTTTCCGGTGCGGGATAGCTTTCCGGCATAGATTCTTCTAAAATAATCTTTAATTTATCAGAAACCTTCAGCCGGTCACTGCTGTGCCCGGTATCACCGTTTCGGAAAAGAACATCTTTGGTGCGGAAAAGATGTGCCCGGAGCCCTTTCGGGTATCCTTTTTCCGTAAGAAATTCTCTTATCGTATAGTTTTTGTATTCATTTGTTATGGTATAGTCTAATATTCGCTTCATAAGGATAATTATAAAGGAAAAAGACACAGAAGAAAAGGATAGAGATAAAAAAAGAGGAAAGGCACGAAGAACCTGGCAGACGCATAGAATATAATAAATCGCTTTTTAAGGGTGCTGTATTGAAAACATTTTTATCTCCATTGACTATACAGGAAGAGAAGCAATATTTAAAACAGCTTGGGGAAGGCAGCCTTGAAGCAAAACATATTCTGATAGAACATAATATGCGTCTGGTAGCACATGTGGTAAAAAAATATCAGAATGTGGAAGAGGATATGGAAGATCTGATATCGATTGGAACCATTGGATTGATTAAAGCAATCGATACCTTCCGGGTAGAAAAAGGAAATAAGCTGGCAACTTATGCAGCGAGATGCATTGAAAATGAACTTCTGATGTATCTGCGCAGTAAGCGTAAAATTGCCAGGGAAGTGTCTCTTTATGAGCCAATCGGAACAGATAAAGAGGGAAACCAGATACATTTACTGGATATTGTAGAGCATAACGAACCGGATGTGGTGGAGCAGATGGAGTATGACAGAAATGTGAAGACCTTATATGAAATACTGCCGCGGGTACTAAACAGACGGGAACAGATTATCATAAACCTGCGCTATGGTTTGAAAACGGACTGTCCGGTGACACAAAAGGAGATTGCAAAAAATTTAAATATCTCGAGATCCTATGTTTCACGAATTGAAAAAAGGGCATTGGAGAAGCTGAAAGCTTATTTTGAAAAAGGTTACAATTATTAAATTTTTATAATGTGTTAAATTGGTATTTGAAAAGGATGGATTTCATGATATGATGAGTCCATCTTTTTTATCGAAATAAATGATGAATAACCCATCTTGGGGCTGCTCATGTAAATTGCAGAGTTCTTCTGCAGAAAAATCCCGGACAAACAAAATGAACAGAGAAAATGAAATAATTACAAAAAACAGAATAATTGCAAAACAGAAAGGTGAAATTTAATGTACAGTATTGTATCAACGGCAATCGTGCGTGGCATTGAGAGCATTCCTATCCGCGTGGAAGCAGATGTGACGGATGGTATGCCAGTGTTTGAAATGGTAGGATTTTTATCGGCAGAAGTGCGGGAGGCAAGAGAGCGGGTGCGGACAGCCCTTAAAAATTGTGGATACCGTCTCCCACCAAAACGGATTACGATTAATCTCTCGCCGGCATATGTAAGAAAATCCGGTTCGTCCTTTGATTTGCCGGTAGCAGTGGCAGTGCTTGCTGCAATGGGGATTATTCCGAAAGACAGGCTGGAACAGCTTCTGATTGTAGGAGAAGTAGGACTGGATGGAAGAATAAAACCGATTCATGGAGTATTGCCCATTGTGACAAAGGCTGCACAGGAGCGGATGGACGCCTGTATGGTGCCGGTGGAAAATGCCAAAGAAGCTGCATTGGTAAAAGGAATCCGTCTGTTTGGTGTAAACACATTGGAAGAAGTGATAAAAGGCTTTAATGATGAAATAAAATTCTGGGAGCCTGAGAAAGAAGAAATCGGGCTTGAGAAAAAGGTTAAGAGAAAAGAAGTACCGGATTTTTCAGAAATTAATGGACAACAGTTTGTGAAAAGAGCCTGTGAGATTGCGGTAAGCGGCAGACATAATCTCCTGATGATTGGACCACCAGGCGCAGGAAAGACAATGATTGCAAGGAGAATTCCGGGTATTTTACCGGAGATGACAGAAGAGGAGGCCCTGGAGGTAACAAAAATATACAGTGTAAGGGGACTTCTGACGGAAAGTGAAGCATGGATAGCAGAACGTCCTTTCCGTAATCCACATCATACCATAACACCACAGGGACTGGCAGGTGGTGGAATGGTTCCGGGACCGGGAGAAATCAGCCTCGCCCACCATGGTGTGCTCTTTTTAGATGAGCTGGCGGAGTTCCGGCGGGAAACCTTGGAAATTTTAAGACAGCCTATGGAAGAACACTGTGTAAAGCTTGCAAGGCTTGCCGGAAATTATGAATTTCCGTCGGATTTTATGCTGGTGGCTGCCATGAATCCCTGCCGGTGTGGATATTATCCGGATTTGAACCGCTGTCATTGCACGAAAGGAATGGTGGAACAGTATTTAAAGAAAATCAGTCAGCCTTTATTGGACAGAATTGATATCTGTGTAGAGACAAAGCGTGTGGAATATCAGGATTTAATTAAAGAAAATCCGCATCAGGAGACTTCGGCAGAAATTAGAAAAAGGGTGGTTGCAGCTATGGAGCGGCAGCAGCAAAGGTTTGCCGGAACTAACATTCGCTATAACAGTAGAATTCCGGCGGCATTACTGACAAAATATTGCAGATTATCGACAAAACAAAAACAGTATATGGAAAGCATTTATCAGAAGCTGGAATTGACAGCCAGATCTTATCATAGGATTTTGCGGGTGGCGAGAACCATTGCAGATATGGACGGTTCAGATGAAATCCTAACCAGACATTTAAGTGAGGCGGTCTGTT
This sequence comes from Roseburia sp. AF42-8, assembly GCF_003435965.1. NCBI lineage: Bacteria > Bacillati > Bacillota > Clostridia > Lachnospirales > Lachnospiraceae > Roseburia > Roseburia sp. AF42-8. Next base: position 16,160 of record NZ_QTVB01000012.1, on the reverse strand, counting down.
ATCGGAATGTAGATAAGAAATTCTGGGAGGGATAAATGGAATGAAATATAAATACTGGCTGGCGTGTATGGCACAGATGGCAGAAAACATTGGAACCGGAAAAGTGGAAAAACTGTTTCGTTTTGCCGGAAGTGCAGGAGTCTTATATGACATGTCAGAAAAGGAATTAATGCAGATTCCGGGCATTACCGAAGCAGATGTGAAGTCTGTTCTTACCTATAAAAAAGCATGGAACTTAGAAGAAGCATGGGAGAATTTAAAAAGAAGCGGACTGTATCTTGTAACAAGAGAGGATGAAAACTATCCGAAACGTCTTTTATATATCAATAAGCCACCTTATGGAATTTTTTATAAGGGCAGTCTGCCACCGGAAGATAAGAAAAGTATTGCTATTGTGGGAGCAAGAAGATGCAGTGAATACGGTCGTTACTATGCAAAACATCTGGCGGAACTGGCAGTAAAAGCAGGCTGCATTATAATCAGTGGACTGGCTGCAGGAATTGATGGAGCAGCCCACAGTGGTGCCATGGCGGCAGAGGGAGAAACTTATGCTGTTATGGGATGCGGGGCAGATTACTGTTATCCCAGACAGAATCAGAGTCTTTATCAGACTATGACACAAAAAGGCGGAATTCTATCTGAATATATGCCACAGACAAAACCTTTGGGAAAGTTGTTCCCGCAACGGAACCGGTTAATCAGCGGGCTTTCAGATGTGGTAGTTGTAATAGAAGCAAAGGAGCGGAGCGGTTCATTGATTACGGCAGACTTTGCCTTAGAGCAGGGAAAAGATATTTATGCACTTCCGGGGCGTGTTGGAGATGTGTTAAGTGGAGGCTGTAACCGCCTGATACGGCAGGGGGCTGGCATCATAGTGTCTCCGGAGGAATGGTTTAAGGATCTTGAAATTGACCTTGCCAATATAGTAGTTTCCAATGCTTTTTCAAAAAAGGTACTTGAAAAAGATGAAGGGGTGGTGTATAGTGTTCTCGATTTGCAACCGAAAAGTGCCCAGCAGATTTTGGAAGAAACAAAGCTTCCGGTAGACCGGATGTGTGAGATACTGCTGACGCTGGAAAATGCAGGTTTTATCAAAGAAGTATATAAGAATTATTATATAAAAATACATGAATAACCGCATAGAGAGAACAAAATAAAGGAGCAGGGTTATGGCTAAATATCTTGTTATTGTTGAGTCACCGGCAAAAGTTAAAACAATTAAAAAGTTTCTGGGGAAGAATTATGAAGTGGATGCATCCAATGGACATGTGCGTGATTTACCGAAGAGTACCTTAGGATTTGATGCAGAGCATGGATTTGAACCAAAGTATATTACCATCCGGGGAAAAGGTGATGTACTTGCAAAATTAAGAAAAGAAGTGAAAAAAGCAGATGTCATTTATCTTGCAACAGACCCTGACCGTGAGGGAGAAGCAATTTCCTGGCATTTATATCAGGCTCTGAATCTGGCAAATTCTGATAAAAAGGTTTACCGGATCAGTTTCAATGAGATTACCAAGAATGCAGTAAAAACTTCTTTAAAAAAACCGAGAGACATCGATATGGATTTAGTGAATGCCCAGCAGGCACGCCGTATGTTAGACCGTATGGTGGGTTACCGGATTAGCCCGTTATTATGGGCAAAGGTAAAAAGAGGCTTAAGTGCAGGACGTGTACAGTCTGTGGCATTGCGTTTGATCTGCGACCGTGAAAGTGAAATCAATGCATTTATACCGGAAGAATACTGGACCTTAGATGCCAGCCTGAAAGTAAAAGGTGAGAAGAAACCACTAACTGCGAAGTTTTACGGAACAGAAAAAGAAAAAATGAATATCACCTCAAGAGAACAGGCAGATGCTATTATGGCAGAGCTTGAAAAAGAAAAATTTGCCGTAACAGATGTGAAAAAAGGGGAACGTAATAAAAAGGCTCCACAGCCGTTTATCACCAGTACCTTACAGCAGGAAGCATCCAAGGTGTTGAATTTCTCCACACAGAAAACCATGCGTTTGGCACAGCAGTTATACGAAGGTGTGGATGTAAAGGGAATCGGAACGGTTGGTCTGATTACTTACCTGAGAACAGATTCTGTCCGTATTTCAGAAGAAGCAGATGCTATGGCACGCAGCTTTATCGCAGCGCAGTATGGCGAGAATTATGTTTCTTCCCATGTACAGGAAAAGAAGAGTAGTAACAAGATTCAGGATGCCCATGAAGCAATCCGTCCGTCTGATATTACAAGAACACCGGTAATGGTAAAGGAATCTTTATCCAGAGACCAGTTCCGCCTGTACCAGTTAATATGGAACCGTTTTACCGCAAGCCGTATGAGTGATGCAAAATATGAGACAACATCCGTAAAAATCGGTGCTGGAAAATACTGTTTTACCGTAGCAGCATCCAAGCTTGTATTTGAAGGATTTATGTCTGTATACACCAATGAAGATGAAGAAAAGGGCACACAGAATGTAATGCTTAAGTCCATTGATAAGGATACAGAATTAAGTTTTGATGCATGGGATGAAAAACAGCATTTTACACAGCCGCCTGCTCATTATACCGAGGCATCTTTGGTAAAGGCATTGGAGGAACGTGGAATTGGAAGACCAAGTACCTATTCTCCGACCATAACCACCATTCTTGCCAGAAGATATGTGATTAAGGAAAATAAAAACCTTTATGTTACCGAGCTTGGTGAAGCAGTAAATTCCATTATGACAGAAGCATTTTCCAGTATCGTGGACGAACATTTTACCGCTAATATGGAGTCGCTGCTGGATAGCGTGGAAGAAGGAACCGTAAACTGGAAGACTGTAGTAAGCAATTTCTATCCGGATTTGGATGCGGCAGTAAAGCAGGCAGAAAAAGATCTGGAAAAAGTGCAGATAGCGGATGAAGTGACCGATGTAATTTGTGAAGAGTGCGGCAGAAATATGGTAATCAAATACGGTCCGCATGGTAAATTCTTGGCGTGTCCTGGATTCCCGGAGTGCCGTAATACCAAACCGTATTTTGAGAAGATTGGTGTTGCCTGCCCGAAATGCGGCAAAGATATTGTACTACGTAAAACCAAGAAAGGCAGAAGATATTACGGATGTGAGAATAATCCGGAATGTGATTTCATGTCATGGGCAAAGCCGTCATCTGAGAAATGTCCGAAGTGCGGAAGTTATATGGTAGAAAAGGGCAATAAGCTTGCCTGTGCCAATGAGCAGTGTGGCTTTTCAGAGGAAAAACCAAAAAAGGATGAAAAGAATTAAAAGTACAATTCAAATTCTTGAATTATCAGAATAAACATGATAAAATATTAAACAGTCTAGTTATTCTGAATATAGCGTGGAGGATATAAGTATGAGCGTTCAGCTGTTGGATAAAACAAGAAAAATAAATAAGCTTTTGCACAATAATAATTCGTCAAAGGTTGTGTTCAATGATATCTGTGAGGTTTTGACAGAGATATTGGATTCCAATATCCTTGTTATCAGTAAAAAAGGAAAGGTACTCGGAAGCAGCCAGTGCCGTGGAATTGATGAGATTCATGAACTGATTGTTGATGAAGTAGGCGGGTTTATTGATTCTATGCTGAATGAAAGACTGCTTGGAATTCTTTCCACAAAGGAAAACGTCAATCTGGAAACATTAGGATTTGAATCAGATATTAAGAAATATTCTGCAATTATTACACCGATTGATATTGCTGGTGAGCGGTTAGGAACATTGTTTGTATATCGTTATGATAACCAGTATGACATTGATGATATTATTCTCAGTGAATATGGAACAACAGTTGTCGGACTGGAAATGATGCGTTCTGTGAATGAGGAAAATGCGGAAGAGACCAGAAAAGTACAGATTGTGCGTTCAGCAATCAGCACACTTTCTTTTTCAGAGTTAGAGGCAATTACTCATATTTTTGATGAGTTAAACGGAACAGAAGGTATTCTTGTAGCCAGCAAGATTGCAGATCGTGTAGGAATTACACGTTCCGTTATTGTAAATGCATTGCGTAAGTTCGAAAGTGCAGGAGTCATCGAATCCCGTTCTTCCGGAATGAAGGGAACTTATATCAAAGTTGTAAATGATGTGGTGTTTGATGAACTTGCCAGAATACGAAAGGCAGATTAACCATAGAAATATAAACAAACAGAATATAAAGAAGAGCACACGGATGGTGCATCGGATAAAGGGATTTATAGTGGGAAAAAGCTGTAAATCCCTTTTATATTGTGTGGCCAATTGGAAAAAAACACTAGATAATGTAAAAATAAGAAAAAAATACTTGTGTTTTTTACAAGATTATTTATAATAAAATATGATGCGATAACAATATGGATAACTATGGAGGTGCAGTATGATAAGTTCAAATGCGTTTGACTATATGAATGTGCTGAATAAGGCCGCAAGTGCGAGCTGGGAAAGAGAACAGTTAATATCAAATAATATTGCAAATGCTGATACACCTGGATATAAACGCCGGGATTTGGATTTTGAAAGTACATTGGAATCCGAACTGGGCAAAAGCAAATATGTTTCACTGGATGACAAGGTGGCAAATATCCATATGGACCATCTGAATGCAAAGACATATATCGACAATGCCTCTTATTCTTACCGTCTGGACGGCAACAATGTTGACCCGGAGCAGGAGAATGTAGAGCTTGCCTCAGAAACAATCCGTTATCTGGGATTGACCAACAGTATCAGTCAGGAAATATCACGGTATAAAACCGTTATTAAATAAAATTGTGTGGGAGGAATAAAGAATGGCATTATTTCAGTCGTTTGATATCAGTGCGTCCGGTATGACGGCGCAGCGTTTTCGTATGGATACCATTTCTGAGAACGTAGCAAACGTAAATACAACCAGTACAGAGAATGGAACACCATACCGCAGAAAAATTGTAACTTTTTCGGAAAAAGGTGTAACTCCGTTCAGCAAAGTGCTTTCTGATTCCCGGGAAGGCTATGTGGGAAACGGAGTAAAGGTTTCTTCAGTGACAGAAGATTATTCTACTGATTTTACTATGGAATATGACCCATCCAATCCAGATGCGGATGAAAATGGTTATGTGTCATATCCGAATGTGAATATAGTAACAGAAATGACGAATCTTATTGATGCCAGCAGAGCATATGAGGCGAACGTAACAGCTTTTGATGCAAGCAAACAGATTGCACAGGCAGGATTACAGATTGGTAAATTATAAAAGATATTTGGAAAGGTGAGATAAACGATGAATGTTAATGTATTAACAGGAGTTTCGTCAGATGTTTTTAATACACAGAATGCAGCTGCAACACAGCAGTCAAACAGTGCGGAAAGCTTTGATAATATTCTTGCAACGGCAATGAACATGGTGAAGGAAACAAATAATTATCAGAACAATGCAGAGGAAGAGGAAATTAAATTTGCATTGGGAGAATCAACCAATACCCATGAATTGCTTGTGGCGCAGGAAAAGGCAAACATTGCATTATCGTATACAGTTGCAGTAAGGGATAAAGTAATAGATGCTTATAAAGAAATTATGAACATGCAGATTTAGTATAGGTAGGATGAGTAGATTATGCCAGACAGATTGAAAGCAATATTAGAAAAAATAAAAGAGTGGTGGCTGAAGTTTACAACAAAGCAGAAGACGCTTCTTATCAGTATTACGGCTGTAGTAATTCTTGCATTGGTGATACTGGCTGTCGTGATGACGAAACCTACGATGGTTCAGCTGATAACCTGTGAGGATGCAACGCAGGCATCGTCTGTAAAAGACCTTTTGGATGGAAACAGCATAGATTATGAGGTTTCTTCTGACGGAATGACTTTTTCGGTAAATGCAAAGAATCAGGCAGATGCAAATATTTTGCTTGGTTCAAACAGTATTCCGACCAACGGATTTACCATTGATGATGCATTAAGCGGCAGTATCAGCACAACGGAAGCTGATAAGAGTAAACGGTATCAGGTTTTTTTGGAAGATAAATTTGCAAAAGAACTGGAAAATATGGATTTGATTAAGTCGGCAGATGTTAACTTAAATATTCCGGAAGATGATGGAACCTTAGTTACAAGAAATCAGGAGCCTATGCCAGCGTTAAGCTGGAACTGAACGGAGAGATGTCCGAAGACCAGGCGGCATCTTTAGCAAGATATATAGCAACTGAGATTGGCAATTCTTCCACGGATAATATTACGATTATTGACTCTAATTCCAACCTTTTATTTGCGGGTGGAGAAGAGAGTACAGCAATCGGAACTGCCAGCACACAGCTCAGTTATCAGACAAAGAAAGAAACACAGGTGAAGAAGGCTGTTACAGATGTAATTAAGGGGACAGACCTTTATGATACGATTGATGTAGGATTAAATTTAAAGCTGAATTTTGATCAGGTTACGACTAATGAGACAAATTATTCTGCGCAGGGAGACAGGGATGAAGGACTGATTACCCATGAGGACCGTTATCAGTCAGACTCAACCGGTGGTACGTCGGGAACACCGGGAACAGACTCTAATGGAGATGGAACAACTTATGTACTTCCGGATGGAAGCACATCAGAAAGCTCTGTTACAGATGATTCCATTGACCGTGCACTGGATGAAAAGAACACCCAGACCATTGGCTCTGTAGGAGATATAGAATATGACCAGTCATCCATATCTGTAACGGTAGCCCGTTATGTGACTTATAATGAGGATACCTTAAAAGCAGATGGTACTCTGGATAATATGACCTTTGATGAATTTGTAACACAGAATAACAACCGGGTAAAGGGAACGGTAGATCAGGATCTTTATACTATGGTATCCAATGCAACCGGTATCCCGGCATCTAATATTTCGATTGTCAGCTATGATATTCCGATGTTTGAATATTCTAAGGGCAGCGGCAGGGGCTTTCAGGATTACCTGCAGATTATTCTCGCGGTTCTGATTTTTGCACTGTTAGGATATGTGGTATTCCGCAGTACCAGAAAAGAAAAAGAAACTGAGATTGAACCGGAGCTTTCTGTAGAATCGTTACTTGAGACAACCAAGCAGGCAGAACAGGAAGATTTGGAAGATATTGGTTACAATGAGAAGTCAGAGATTCGTGTCCTGATTGAAAAATTCGTAGATGAAAATCCGGAGGCTGTTGCGTCGTTGCTTCGTAACTGGCTGAATGAGGAGTGGGAATAAATGGGAACAGAAGAATATAATGGCATTCAGAAAGCGGCAATATTGCTGATAGCATTAGGACCGGAGAAGTCGGCCAGTATTTTCAAACATTTAAAAGAAGATGAAATAGAAGAACTGACACTGGAGATTGCAAATACCAGAAGCGTGTCACCACAGACCAAAGAAAGCGTATTAAACGAATTCTATCAGGTATGCCTTGCACAGCAGTATATTGCAGAAGGTGGTATTGGCTATGCCAAAGAACTCCTGGATAAGGCATTAGGCAGCGACAAGGCACAGGAGGTTATTACAAAACTGACAGCATCCCTTCAGGTTCGTCCGTTCGAATTTGTACGAAAGACAGATCCAAGTCAGGTGTTGAACTTTATTCAGGACGAGCATCCACAGACCATAGCCATGATTTTGTCATATCTGTCACCGGCACAGTCTGCAATGATTTTAGGAGCCCTGACACCGGAGAAACAGGCAGATGTTGCAAAACGTATTGCCAAGATGGACAGGACTTCACCAGATGTAATCAAAGAGGTAGAGCGTGTGTTAGAGAGAAAACTTTCTTCCCTGATCAATCAGGATTACACAATTGTGGGTGGTGTAGATGCTATCGTTGGTATTTTGAATACGGTAGACCGTGGAACAGAGAAACATATTATGGAATCCTTAGAAATCGAAGAGCCGGAACTTGCAGACGAAATCCGCAAGAAGATGTTTGTGTTCGAAGACATCCTGTTGCTGGACGACCGTGCAATCCAGCGTGTGCTGCGTGATGTGGACAACAATGACCTTGCTGTTGCACTGAAGGGTGCCAACGAAGAGGTTCAGAATGTTATCTTTAAGAATCTGTCCAAACGTCTTGCTGCCATGATTCGTGAAGATATGGAATTCATGGGCCCGGTAAGAATGAAGGATGTAGAAGAAGCACAGCAGAAGATTGTTGGTATTATTCGTAAACTGGAAGACTCCGCAGAAATTGTAATTTCCCGTGGCGGAGGTGATGAGATTATTGTCTAATTTATATAAACAGCGTTTTATCACGAATGAATCTGAGAGCCGCGTGATTAATTCCAATACGCTGGCGTATCGTATTTTAGAAGAACAGTCCCGGGCTCTTGCAAAGACAAGAGAACCGGAACAGCCACAGGCAGAGTCAGGTGGATTTGTAGAAGGAATTGCTGCACCACAGGTGGAAACAATTGATTATGAAGCAGAGGCAAAGGAAAAAGCAGAAGAAATTTTAGCACAGGCAAATGCCGAAGCAGACGAAATCCGAAAAGCAGCCCGGGAGGAAGCAGACGAAATTCGTAAGCAGGCACAGGAACAGGGACAGGCAGAAGGTTTGGAACAGGGAATGCAGGAAGGTGCTGCGGTTTATGATGCAAAGTTAGAGAGCATTGGAAAAAGGGAACAGCAGCTGCAGGATTCTTATCTGGAACAGATGCGGGAACTGGAACCGAAGCTTGTACATACAATTACAGATGTGGTTTCCCATGTTTTCCATGTGCAGTTCCATGATAAGGATGAGATTGTACTTTATCTTGTAAAACGGGCAATGGAATCCATTGACGGACCGAAAGAATTTACAATCAAAGCAGGTCCGAAACAGGCAGCATATCTGGAAGAACATAAACAGGAGCTGTTAGAATGCGTGGGACAGAATGCAACTTTGGATTTAGTTACCATTCATTCCATGACTGAAGGAGAATGTATCATAGAGACAGATACAGGAGTGTTTGAGTGTGGAATGGATGTACAGCTGGATAATCTGATTCGTGATATACAGTCATTGTGTATGTGAGGAAAAAAGAGTGACATGTGATTTGGAAAAATATCAGTTACTTTCGGATAAGACATATTATACCTGCCTTGGAAGAGTGTCTAAGGTAGTAGGTCTTACCATTGAATCTATCGGACCGGAAGCAAAACTGAATGACTTGTGTAAAATATATCGGGATAGAGAGCAAAAAGAATATGTCATGGCAGAGGTAGTCGGTTTTAAGGATAACCGGCTGTTATTGATGCCTTTTGACAGTATTGAAGGTCTGGGTGTTGGATGTATCGTAGCAAATACGGGACATCCTTTGTCTGTTTTGGTGGGAGATGAGGTTTTAGGCCATATTCTGGATGGAATTGGACGACCGACAGATGTGGATGAGATTCATACCGATAAGGAATATCCGATTGAAGCCCCGCCACCAGATCCGATGAAGCGTGAAATCATCAGTGAGGTATTACCACTGGGAGTTAAAGCAGTGGATGGATTAATTACCATTGGAAAGGGACAGCGTATTGGAATTTTTGCGGGTTCCGGAGTTGGTAAGAGTACCCTGCTTGGTATGTTTGCAAGAAATACCAAAGCGGATATCAATGTAATTGCCCTGATTGGAGAGCGGGGCAGAGAGGTGAGAGAATTTATTGAACGGGACCTTGGCGAAGAAGGTATGCGCCGTTCGGTGGTAATTGTGGCAACTTCAGATAAACCGGCATTGATTCGTAATAAAGCAGCCAAAACTGCAACAGCTGTAGCGGAATATTTCAGGGATCAGGGAAAAGATGTACTGCTGATGATGGATTCACTGACCCGATTCTCCATGGCACAAAGAGAAATCGGACTTGCTACCGGGGAACCACCGGTTACCCGTGGATATCCGCCAAGCGTGTATTCGGAAATGCCGAAATTATTAGAGCGGGCAGGAACAGCAGAAAGAGGTTCTATTACCGGACTTTATACGGTGCTGGTAGACGGTGACGATTTTAATGAGCCGATTACCGATACAGCAAGAAGTATTCTGGATGGACATATTGTGTTATCCAGAAAATTAGGACATAAGAATCATTATCCGGCAATCGATATTTTGCAGAGTATTTCCCGTGTAATGAGTTCCATTGTTTCGGCGGAGCATAAGGCGGTGGCAGGAAAGCTGAAAAATGTACTGGCAACCTATCAGGAAGCAGAAGATTTGATTAATATTGGCGCTTATAAGAGCGGCTCCAATGAAGAAATTGATTATGCGGTTTCTAAGATAAAAGCGGTCAATGAGTTTCTGTGTCAGAGGACTGATGAAAAATTTACATTTGAAGAAGAATTGACATTGTTGGAAGATGTATTCAAGTAGGAATGAGATATGGCAAAATTTATTTACCGAATGCAGAATATTTTAGATATTAAATTAAAACTGGAAAGTCAGGCAAAGATTGCATACAGCCAGGCAAATGCAGCACTCCGGGAAGAAGAGGCAAAGCTTTTAAAACTCTTTGAGCGGAAGAATGCATATGATAACCGGGCAAAAGAGTTGGTTGAAGGCAAAATAGATTTGCTGGAAATAAAAAAATGCAGACAGGCAATTGAAAGCATGAAGGTGTTGATTCGAAGACAGATGATGCAGGTGCAGGTAGCAGAGAAAAATGTGGAAGCCGCCAGGCAGAAACTGGAAGAAGTTATGAAAGAGCGAAAGACGCAGGAAAAACTACGGGAAAAGGATTTTGAAGATTTCAAACAACAACTGGCGCAGGAAGATAACAAGGTAGTAGACGAACTGGTAAGCTATAGCTATGGCAGACCGAAAAAATAGACAGGTGGTGTAACGATGGCAGAAGAAATGGATAAGAAAGCAGCAAAGAAAGCGGAGAAGGCAAGAAAGAAGGCAGAAAAAAAGGCTGCAAAGAACATGGAAACTGATTTGGAAAATACAGAAGAAGAGGAAGGCAGTTCTTCAAAACTGGCAGTTGCTCTGGTAACATTGGTCATCATTATTGTATGGCTGGCAATACTGACACTGCTGATTAAATGGGATGTTGGAGGATTTGGCTCTACGGTAATGCGTCCACTATTAAAAGATATTCCGTATGTCAACCGGATTTTACCGGACTCTGAGGACGATCTTTCTACGGAAGAGGATTATCCATATAAGAACATGGATGAAGCGGTAGCTTACATAAAAGAACTGGAGCAGGAACTGGCACAGGCACAGCAGGGGAGCAGTGAAAACAGTGCTTATATCGCGGATTTGGAAGCACAGTCCCAGAAGCTGAAAGAATATGAAGCAAATGAGGCTGCTTTTGAAGAAGAAAAAGAAAAATTTTATAATGAGGTTGTTTTTTCGGACCAGGCACCCGATATAGAACAATATAAGGAATATTATGAGAGCATTGATCCGGATAATGCGGAACTTTTGTATAAACAGGTAGTGGAACAGCAGCAGACAGACAGTAAGATATCTGATTATGTTAAGGGCTATTCCCAGATGAAACCGAAGGAAGCAGCAGCCATATTTGACACCATGACAGATAATCTGAATCTGGTGGCACAGATATTGGAAAATATGGATGCGCAGTCAAGAGCTGATATTCTAGGGAAAATGAATTCTGATACAGCCGCAAAGGTGACAGAAATCATGAATCCTTCAGAATAAATAAAATTGAATAAAGAAGAAAGGAGGAAGAATACATGACGAGTGCAAAGATTTCGGGAATGGTATCAACCCCTGGAACTTTAGACACAGGACTTTCCAAAGTGACGGGCACTGTGGAAAAAGGGTTATGTGCAACTGCACAGGCAAGCTTTGCTTCTGTGATGGAACAGAAAACATCCGGTTATGGAAACCAGCAGCTTACCAGTGGAAATCCGGTAGGAAAAGAACCTGCAGCAACAACCACACAGCCGGCAGCTGTAGCAGACAGCGCAAAGAAACTGAATGTAAAGGAGAATTCTCCTACACAGAAAGTGGAAGAGCTGCAGAATCAACTGGAAGACACAAAGGATGCATTTGAAACTGGTGTAAAAGAAATTCTGAAAGATGAACTTGGCGTTTCGGATGAGCAGGTAGAAGATGCTATGTCTATACTGGGATTGCAGTGGATGGATTTACTGAACCCGGCAAGCCTTTCACAGCTTGTGACACAACTGACAGGAACTGAGGATGCCTGTTCACTGCTTATGAGTGAAGAATTCACAAATATTATGCAGAATACAGATGCGTTGGTTCAGAGCTTAAGTGAGACACTTGGAATTTCTAAGGATGAGTGGGTAGCATTACAGAATCAGTTGGCAGAACTGACAGCGGATTTTAACGAAACAGTGGATATGGCAGATGGCGGCGTGCAGGAAATTGCTCCACAGACTGATGCGACAATTACTTCACAGGATACAACAGTAATGGCAGCTACAGTTCAGATGACCCATACTACAGAAGAAACACAGAATGTACAGCCGGAAGAAGAGACAGAAGATGCAGCGCCGGTAATTCAGGTGAATGCGTCAGAGGATGCACAGACTGAAAACAATGTATCAGAGAATGCGTCCGGTGAAATGGGCGAGCCAGCAGCCCAGTCACAGAAAACGAAAGAGAGCAGTGTAAATGAACATGCGCAGAATATGGAATTTCAGGTAAGAGCAGAACAGCAGACTGTAGCACCGGAAGAGGTAAATAAGGTGGCATCCCGTACAACCATTGATGTGCAGGATATTATGAACCAGATTACAGAATTCGCAAAAGTGAATCTCTCCCCAGAAAATTCATCCATTGAGATGCAGCTGAATCCGGAAAATCTCGGAAAAGTATATTTACACATTGCAGCAACCAAAGAAGGAAATATAACTGCAGAACTGGCAGTAAGCAGTGAAACAGTAAAGACCGCTTTGGAAGCACAGATTGCAGACCTTCGAACCAGTTTAAACCAGCAGGGAATCAAAGTAGATGCAGTCGAAGTTACAATAGCAAGTCATGAATTTGAACGGAACTTGGAGCAGAATGCATCTGGAGAAGAACAGCAGGGCAGTCAGAGAGAAGAATCTGGAAGAACAGCCGGAAGAAGATTGTTCCGTGGAGAATTGGACGAGTTATCCGGGCTTATGAATGAAGAAGAAACATTGGCAGCCCAGATTATGAAAGACCATGGAAATACCATGGATGTAACAGCGTAGAAAGGAGCACAAAATGATAACACAGCTTATAAAAAATGGAGAGGTTGTGGATACCAGTGCAGAATCAAATTCCTCATCCTCTACTTCCAAAAAATCCGGAGGTAGTCTGGATAAAGATGCGTTTTTACAACTGTTAGTAGCACAGATGAAATATCAGGATCCATTGGAACCAACAGATAATACAGAGTATATTTCACAGTTGGCAACATTCTCACAGTTAGAGGAAACCCAGAATATGCAGGCATCCTTACAGGAGATGGAAGCAAATTCACTGGTGGGAAAACAGGTAGTACTTCGTGTTACATCTTCTGCAACAGGCGAGACATCCGATGTTACCGGAACAGTAGACAGTGTAATCCATGAGAACAATAAGACTTATCTTATGGTAAATAACAACCTTTACTCCATTGACGATTTATATTCTGTTATGGACGACAGTTACATGGATGCAATCAGCCTTGCAAAATCATTTTCACTTGCAATTGCATCATTACCTTCAGCAGATGAACTTACACTGGATAATGCAGGTACACTGACCAACCTCGGAAAGCATATGACAGCATGACCAGTTATCAGAAGTCATTCATTAAACAGAGTGATATCGATAAACTTGTAAAACTGGAAGAGAAAATGAAACAGTTACAGGCTGCCGCAGGAGAAAACGGTGATAAGACAGAAGGTAACGGTGTACAGAAGACAAAAAAGATACAGAAGAAACAGGGAAAACAGAGTAAACCACGGAAGGTTATTAGGGAGATGAAAGCATGAATAAGATAGCAAATCAATTCACTTCCATTGAACAGGTAGCAGACCAGTATCTCAATCCTTCGAAGAGTAATAAAACGCAGCCGGAGCAGGGAGCTTCTTTTGCGGAGGTATTAAAAGAAAAGCAAAAAGCAGCAGATGTTTCCGAAGTGAAATTTTCGAAGCATGCAAGCATGCGGTTGTCTACCCGGAATATCAGTCTTTCAGACCAGCAGAGTGAACGCTTGGAAGCGGGTGTGGAGATGGCTGAGAAGAAAGGAATCAAAGAATCCTTAGTAGTAGTTGATTCGCTGGCATTCATTGTAAATGTACCGAGCAGGACAGTTGTAACAGCAATGGACCAGAATGAATCAGAAAATAATGTTTTTACAAATATTGATGGTGCAGTAATAGCATAGCCGGACCTTATGGAGGCTGTGAGAACCCTGACTGACAGATGGGTTCTGCGTCAGATATCAAATTTAGGAGGTCATTTCATTATGATGAGAGCAATGTATTCTGCTGTGTCAGGACTTAAGACACATCAGACAAAGATGGATGTTATCGGTAACAATATTGCCAATGTAAATACCGTGGCATTTAAAGAGTCCAGTGTAACATTCAGCGAGATTATGTATCAGACAATTTCTGGTGCATCCGGAGCAAATGCAACAACCGGAACCGGTGGAATTAATGCCAAGCAGATAGGTCTTGGTGTAACAACAGGTTCTACTTCCATCGACATTACTTCCGGTGGGGCAGCCCAGACAACCGGAAAAGCATTTGACTTAAGAATTACAGATAAGGGTAATACAACAAGTTTCTTTGTTGTAAGCAACGGTACTGAAAATCTTTTTACCAGAGCAGGTTCTTTCTATATCGATGGCTCAGGAAATCTTGCCATGACATCTACCGGATACAATGTTATGGGATGGCAGGTAGACCCGACCACCGGACAGATTAAAAAAGACCAGGTATCTGCACTTCGTATCATGCAGGAAAGCAATCTTACTTCTCCGGCAGAAGCAACAACGAATGCAGTTTGTGGTGGTATTGTAGATAAAAACAGTACAGAAATAACCAGTGAAAGTGGATATGCCATGAATTTGAATTTCTTTGATGCATTGGGATATTCCTATACAGCAAAATTTGCAGTCAAAGGTGTAGATACCGATGCCGGAACTTATACTGTTGAGTTAAGTGCTATTTATGATTCTTCCAATAAGAATATCTTAGAGGAGTTTTTGGCAAACGGTGGAAATCTTTCTGATGTATTTGGAGCAAATGCCAGCGGTGGAATTACTAATGCACAGACTGCTTACAATGCAATCAGTACAGAGTGGACAGATACCGGAGCATCTAATTCCTTTGGCGGAAATACATATCATCAGTTCCGTAACAGCAGTGGTGAAATGTACTATATCAATACAACACAGAATGCCGCTACCGGACAGTATGACAGCAAAGTATATCGTGCAATTACTTCAGCCGGTGGTGTAGTAAAAGGATACGAAGCAGTAACGGACGTATCACTTTCTGATATTTATACCGGGTTACAGCCTGGTGCAACCATCAACAGCATTACTGATGGTAATCCACCTACTATTGAAGCAACAGCAGTAAATTACGAACTGAAGTTTGATACTGGTACTGGAAAAGGTAAATTTGTTTCCGTGGGTGACAGCACTAACGGCTCAGTCACATTGAACATGAAACAGTTAGGCGACCAGTTTGAAAATATTTCCATTGATTTTACACAGTGTAAGAATTCTAATAACGGTGGAACATCTACTGTTGGAATGGATGCGGGAGCAATTGATGGAACAACCGGAACAGGTAAGAAGCTTGGAGCATTAACCGGTGTATCTGTAGATACCCATGGTAAAATTTACGGTTCTTACGATAATGGTAATACTGTTCTTTTGGGCCAGATTGCATCTGCCCGCTTTGCAAATGCAGCCGGACTTGAAAAAGTAGGAGATAACTGCTACCGTACTACTTTAAACTCCGGTGAATTTGATGGAATTGGTGTCGAAATTACTTCAAACGGAAGTACCATGAATTCCGGAGAACTGGAAATGTCCAACGTAGACCTGGCTTCTGAATTTACCGAGATGATTACCACGCAGAGAGGTTTCCAGGCAAACTCAAGAGTAATTACTACATCCGATACGCTTCTTGAGGAGTTGATTAATCTGAAACGATAATAAAAATAGTCAGATATAGCGAAAAATAATATAAAAACAGTACATATAGGGGGACTATATTTGATAGTTCCCCTATATATGGTGTAATAGAAAATGGAATTGTTTCTAAAATAATTGT